>JADLDQ010000307.1 GCA_020846575.1 Burkholderiales bacterium | reverse complement strand
CTCGCGCGCCATACCCGGGTGGCCGAGGCGCGGCGCGTGGCGCTCGCCATCCTGGAGCGACTGGGTCTGGCCGCACGGCGCGACGCGCCGGCCGCCTCGCTCACGCTGCCCGAGCGCTAGCGGCTGGAAGTGGCGCGCGCGCTCGCCACAGGCCCGCGCCTGCTGCTGCTCGACGAGGTCATGGCGGGCCTGCGGCCCACGGAGACCGACCAGATGGTGGAGGTGTTCCGCACGCTCAACCGCGAGCAAGGCCTCACCATCCTGCTGATCGAACACGTGATGCGGGCGGTGATGGCGCTGTCGCGCGAGATCCACGTGCTCCACCACGGCGAGCTGATCGCGAGCGGCGCCCCCGAGGAGATCGTGCGCAACCCCGCCGTGGTCGAGTGCTATCTGGGGGAGGCGGCCGCATGAGCAGCGAGCAGGGGCCCCGCGCGGCGGGGATGCGAGCAACGGATACAGCCTCCATCCCCCTGCTCTCGGTACGCAACCTGGACCTCTGTTACGGCGACGCGCGTGCGCTGGAAGGGGTGTCGCTGGATGTCGGCGAAGGGCAGCTGGTCGCCATCGTCGGCGCCAACGGTGCGGGCAAGACAAGCCTGGTGCGGGCGATCGCCGGTATCGCCAAGCCGCGCGGCGGCCGAGTGCTGTACCGCGGCCAAGACATCACCGGACTGGACAGCTACCTGACCTGCAACCTGGGCATCGGACAGGTGGCCGAGGGTCGTCAGATCTTCCCGGCGCTCACGGTGGAGGAGAACCTCGAGGTCGGCGCGATGTTGCCGCGGGCGCGCGGGCGTACCCGGTCCTCACTCCACGAGGTATACGGCATGTTCCCGGTACTGGCCGAACGCCGCGGCCAGCTCGCAGGCACGCTCTCCGGCGGTGAGCAGCAGATGCTCGCCATCGGGCGCTGCCTCATGGGCCGGCCGGAGTGCATCCTGTTCGACGAACCATCGCTCGGCCTCGCGCCGACTATCGTGCAGGAGGTGTTCCGCTGGATCCGCCGGCTCAACGACGCGGGAATCACCATCGTGTTGATCGAGCAGAACGTGGCCGCGTCGCTGCGCCTCGCCCCGCGCGCCTACGTTCTGGAGAACGGCCGCATCGTGATGGAGGGCACGGGCGAGGCACTGCTCGCCGACGACCGGGTGAGGAAGGCCTACCTCGGCCTGTGATTCACCCGATGAGCTGCTTTGCGAACGGTTTGCAGTGCGATCCATGCAACCGGCCGCACAGCTCGTAACGCCCCCGCGGGACCGTATAATTGCGCCCGTATCAACCACGAGGACTCTGTCCATGCCCATCTACGAGTACACCTGCGGGAGCTGCGGAAGGGAATTCGAGACCCTGGTGCGCGGATCCTCGCCTGCACCGGAGTGCCCGGCCTGCCACGGTACCGAGCTGCGCAAGAAGCTCTCCACCTTCGCCGCCCTGTCCGGTGCGGCCTCGGGCAACACGGACCTGCCGGCAGCCTGCGGGAGCTGCGGCCACCCGGGCGGGCCCGGCGCCTGCCAGTTCTCCGGGATGAACAGCTGAGGACCGTGCAGCCGCGGTCCGTTCCCGCGCCGGTGCGCGTCGCGAGACGGCTGCACCGCGTCCTCGCCTTCGGCGTCCTGGCCGCCGCCCACCTCGCCCCGCCAGCCGCCTTCGCGCAGGCATACCCCAGCCGCGCCATCACCGTCATTGTCACCACCACGCCCGGCACCGGCATCGACGTGCTGGCGAGGGCGCTCGCGCAGAAGCTCGTCGAACGTTGGAACACGGGCGTGGCGGTGGAGAACCGCTTCGGCGCGAGCGGCAACATCGGTGCGGAGTTTGTGGCGCGCGCCGCGCCAGACGGCCACACCCTGCTGATGGCGCCCACCACCTTTCTCACCAACACCACGGTCAATCGCGGTCTGTCCATCGATCCGGTGAAGAGCTTCACTCCGGTCGCGCTGCTCGCCACCGGAACCCTCGCTCTGGTCGTCAGCATCAATACCCCGGCGCAGTCGGCGAAGGAATTCGTCGCCATGGCGAAGGCAAGGCCCGGAGCCTACAACTACGCCTCGAACGGCAACGGCAGCCTCCAGCACCTGGCGTTCGAACTGTTCAAGCAGGAAGCGGGCATCGACGTTACCCACGTGCCCTACAAGTCCAACGGGCCAGCCTACAACGACCTTCTGGGCGGGCGGGTGAACGCTATGGTCACCACCATCAACAGCTCCATCGCCCACGTGAAGGCCGGGAAGATGAGGCTGCTCGCGGTGATGGACGATACGCGCTCAGCGCTGCATCCCGGCACTCCCACCATCGGCGAGACCGGCTTCAAGGGTCTGGACATCGCACCCTGGAACGCGATGCTCGGCCCCGCGGGCCTGCCGGCCGAGATCGTGCGCAGCCTCAACAACGAGGTTAACGCGATCCTGGATCTCGCCGAGGTCGGGCAGTTGCTCGAGAAGCAGGGGCTGAACCGGGTCGGCGGTCCGCCCTCGCGCCTGGAGGATCTGCTCAGGCGCGAGCAGGCGCGCTGGCGCAAGGTCGTGGCGGCGGCCGGGATCAAGCCCGACTGAGTCACGACGCGCAAGAGGCTGCTCGTCCCTCGCGCTCTCCCGACTTCAGGGACAGACGCGCCCGCAGCGATGAAGGAGGAGTGTCCATGAGCCGGCGCTTCGGCGACATCCGCCAGATCGCCTACTGCGTGAGCGATATCGAGGCCGCGATGCGCCACTGGGTCGAGGTGATGGGCGTGGGCCCCTTCTTCTTCCTGCCGCGCATGCTCGCCCGCGGATCGACCTTCCGCGGCCGGCCGACCGAGCCCGAGTTGAGCATCGCCTTGTCCCAGAGTGGCGCGACGCAGATCGAGCTCATCCAGCAGCACAACGACGCCCCCTCCCCGTTCCGCGGCTTCATCGATGCCGGTATCGAGGGCCAGCACCACGTGGCGTTCTGGACCCGCACGTTCGATGCCGACATGGCCCGCCACCTCGGTTCGGGTTACACCGTCCTTTCCACCGCCCGGCAAGCGCCTGATCGCAACGCCTTCCTGGAGACGTGCGGCTATCCGGGAACGCTGATCGAGATTTCCGAGATCAACGGTCCGAAGGGGGAGTTCTTCCGCAGGATCGGTGAGATCGCGGCGCGATGGGACGGGGCGGCGCCGATCCGAAGGGTCCGCGCCATGACGCCGGAGGCGATCTGAGCGATTGCCGCGTCCCGCTCGTGGCCGAATGGCCCGGGCGCCGGCCCGGGCGTATCATGCCTGCGAGTCCATCGCCGCGAGACACGAGCGTGAGTGAACGCAGTTCAACCGCGCCTGTGCGCTCGACCCTGGGTCCCCCGGAGGTCGAGGGCGTCAAGGCCCTGTTCCAGCGCGAGCGCGAGCGCATCCTGGCGTACTGCACGCAGTGCGCCCGCTGCTTCCAGGTCTGCCCCATGGCGCAGGGCGATCCCGCGCTCGCGGCGGCCGACCCGCAGCGCGCGGTGCGCGGCGTCATCGAGATCCTGCGCGGACAGGACGGCACACCGGAAGGGCTCGCCTGGGTGCAGCGCTGCGCCCGCAGCGGCGTGTGCGAAGCGAACTGCCCCGAGCCGATCAGCCCGAAGATGATGCTGCGCGTCGCGGCGATCGTCGCCCTGGGTCAGCTCGGCGACCCGCCCCGTTACGCGGCCAGACAGGACCCGGACCTGTTCAACAAGGTGCACGCCTTTGCGCGGCTCACGCTCACGCCCGAGGAGATCGAGCGCTGGACAGTCGCGCCCGCGGCACGTGAGCCGCGCGAATCATGAGCGAACCGGTCACATTCTGGCTCGGCTGCAACGTGCTGCGCCACGGCGACGTGGTGCACGCCTGCGTGGACATCCTGCGGGCGCTCGAGATCGACGCGAAAGTCGTCGGCGGCCCCGATTACTGCTGCGGCAACGTCAAGGACGCGAATCTGACGGCGGAAGCGGGCATGGCCAGGCGCACCGCGCACAACCTGCGTGCCGCCGGGCGTGGCCAGGTGGTCGCCTGGTGCCCTTCCTGCCACGCGCAGATGAACGACGTCATCAGCCGGTCGCACTCGACCGGGTTCGCGCTCGCCCATCTCGTGGAGCTGCTGTGGGAGCATCGGGGCCGGCTCGCGAACCTGCTCGTGCGCGAGGTGCCGCTGCGCGTGATGCTTCACGAGCACTACGATTTCGATTCCGAGATCCCCCTGCACGCGATGGTGCGAGAGATTCTGGCCCTCGTTCCCGGACTCACCGTGCTCCCGGGCGGTTATCGCGCCCCCGGCTACATGTGCGCCACACTCGCGACCATGCCTGCGGTGATGCAGGCGATGTGCGGGCGCACCGTGGCGCAGGCGAGGGACCAGGGCGCCGGGGCGCTCGTGACCGTGTACCACCAGTGCCACCGCGAACTGCTCGGTCTGGACGCGGACGGGCACCTGCCGGTGCGCAACTACGTCCTGCTGCTCGCACGCTCCATGGGGATCGAGTACGCGGACGAGTACCTTTCCTGGAAAACGGCTGCGGGCGGTGCGAAGGCGCTGCTCGGCCCGCAGCGGGTCGCCGCCGTAGGCGAAGCGTTGCTGGAGCGCGCGCTCCTGCCGGAATTCGCGCGCCGGCCCTGGAAACCGGACCGGTAAGGAACTCCGCGGCCGCGCTGCATCGGGCGATGCCCCGGGGCGGCGGTACAGGCACCGCGCAAGTACGGCACCGCCGCGAAGAATGCGGATCGGCTCGCCGGTTCGCCGGCTCGCCGCGCGAGTGAGCCGGGCCCTGCCCGAGGTAACATGGCGCCACCCGTTGCACATACCGAGGCGCCGCCATGTCCGATCCGATCGTTCTGAAGGTCTTCTCAGACTACGTCTGACCCTGGTGCTACCTCAGTACCGGGCGTATTGAAAAGCTGAAGCGCAGTTTCGACCTCGCCGTCGAGTGGGTGCACTTTCCGCTGCACCCGGAGACGCCGGCCGAGGGGCTTTCTCTCGAAGCCCTGTTCGGCGCCGACCCCGAGGCGCGCCGCGCGCGCCAGGCGCGCATGAAGTCCCTGATGGACGCCGAGGGTCTGCCCTATGGCGATCGCAGCCACACCTACAACAGCCGGCTGGCGCAGGAACTGGGCGCCTGGGCCGCAAGGCAGGCGGGCGGCGAGGCGATCCATCTCGCCCTTTTCCAGGCCTATTTCGCCGGCGGGCGCAACATCGGTGAGGTGGAAACGCTGGTTGAAATCGCCAAGTCCGCCGGCCTTCGGCAGGACGAGGCGCGCAGGGTGATCACCGAACGCACCTGCAGGGAAGCGGTGGAGCGCGACTGGACCGAATCGCGCCGCCTGGGCGTCACCGGCGTGCCGACCTTCGCCACGGCCGGCTACGCTGTGGTGGGCGCGCAGCCCTACGAGGTGCTGGAGCAGCTCATAGTGGCGGCCGGTGCGCGCCGCCGGAACGGGGTCTGAGCGGCCTCAGGCGGGCGGCGCGACCGATACGCCCTGCACTGCGTGGCGGTCGATCAACTGCGCCACCAGCCCGCTCGCCTTGACGTCCTCGGCATACAGCCG
>JADLDQ010000306.1 GCA_020846575.1 Burkholderiales bacterium | reverse complement strand
GCTCGTCGGCGTGCGCTTCATCGCCGGGGACCTGTGGGTGGTGGCGGCGACCGTGGCCTGGGCGCTCTACACCGTGCTGTATCCCAAGCGACCCTCGATCCACCCGACCAGCCTGATGCTCGTGACCATCGTCATGGGCCTGGCGGTGCTGTTGCCCTTTTTCCTGTGGGAGAACTTGCGGGTCCGCACCATGGAGATCACGTCCCAGACGTTCTGGGCGATCGGCTACCTGGGTCTGATCGCCGGCGGCATCGGCTACGTGTCCTACAATCGCGTGGTCGAGGTGCTGGGCGCCAACCGCGCGGGACTCACCTCCTACCTGGTGCCGATCGTCGGCACGGGGCTCGCCATCTTCTTCCTCGGCGAGCGCCTGTACGGCTTCCATGTGGCCGGTATCGGGCTCATCCTGGTGGGAGTGGTCCTGGCCACCGGCAAGCGGCGGCGCGCAAGCTGAGACCCGCAACCCCTTTTCGAGCGCGTGCACCACAGGCGTTGCAGAACGCCGGCGGCGGGGTTCGCTGTGCGCCGCGCCTGGCGCGGCAGCGGGTCCGAGGCAAGCGCCGGCCGGCGCCGATGTGCGCTGCGGTACCTGCGCGCACCGCGGCCGGCGGTGGCGCCCCGTGCCCGGTTCGAGCCGGTGCGGGCAAGCGCCACGCGGGCGGCATCTGACGCGAAAATCCCACCAGGACCGCTCAACCCGGAAGACCGCATGACCCGCCACAACGATGCCGAGCACCACTTCGTCCCGCCTGCCTGCAAGTCGGAGGTCCTCGATCGACCCGGAATGCGCGCGCCGCTGAACAACGGCAAGCCCGCGCGCGCCGTCGAGGGCGTGGACGGGCGTGGCGTCGCCAACACGACCGCGGCCGTCACCGCGGCGGGGTTCCGGTCCGGCGAGGTCGCGCGCACGCGCCGGCTCGCGAGCCTGCGCGAGCCGCGCTGCGCGGCCCTCGAGCGGTCAGCCTAGATGCCGGGACCTGCACACCGCGGGCTGCTGCGCTGGCTGTCGGGCCGGGGCTACCTGCTGATGGCGATCACCACCGTCTTCTGGTCGGGAAACGCGGTCATCGGGCGTGCGGTGCACGAGACCATGCCGCCGGTCGCGCTGAACTTCTGGTGCTGGATCGTCGCGCTGCCGGTGTTCGCGGTGCTTGCCCGGCCGCATCTGCGCGAGGACTGGCCGCTGGTGCGGCGCCACTGGCCGATCCTGCTTCTGTTCGCCATTCTGGGCATCAGCGTCTACAACTCCTTCGCCTACATCGGGCTGAACACCACCACCGCGATCAACATGCTCCTGATCAACACTGCCCGGCCGGTGGTCATCGTGTTGCTCTCCTACGCGTTCTTCCGCGAGAGGCCGAGCGCGCTCCAGGCGGCGGGTTTCCTCCTGGCGCTGTGCGGCACCCTCGGCATCCTGGCGCGCGGTGACATCGAGGTGCTCGTCGGCGTGCGCTTCATCGCCGGGGACCTGTGGGTGGTGGCGGCGACCGTGGCCTGGGCGCTCTACACCGTGCTGTATCCCAGGCGGCCCTCGATCCACCCGACCAGCCTGATGCTCGTGACCATCGTCATGGGCCTGGCGGTGCTGCTGCCCTTTTTCCTGTGGGAGAACTTGCGGATCCGCACCATGGAGATCACGCCCCAGACGTTCTGGGTGATCGGCTACCTGGGGCTGATCATGGGCGCCGCCGGCTACGTTTGCTACAACCGCGTGGTCGAGGTGCTGGGCGCCAACCGCGCGGGACTCATCTCCTACCTGGTGCCGATCGTCGGCACGGGGCTCGCCATCTTCTTCCTCGGCGAGCGCCTGCACGGCTTCCACGTGGCCGGTATCGGGCTCATCCTGGTGGGAGTGGTCCTGGCCACCGGGAAGCGGCGGCGCGGGAATTGAGCCGCGCGGCCCTTCAGCCGATCACGTGCTGCAGCTGTAGCGTCAGCGCCGGAAGCGCCTCCGGGGATAGCGTATCCGCAGGGCCGCGTTCGAGGCTGCGCCGATAGGCCGCGCCGGCCGGCGCCAGATGGATTTCGACCCGCGTCGCGTCGAGATCGAGGAGCCACACTTCGCGCACACCGTGCGTCGCGTAGAGCGGAAGCTTGATCCCGCGATCGTAGGCGAGCGTGGTGTTCGCGACCTCGATGAGCAGAAGCACGTCCTGCGGGCGCGGAAGCGCGTCCCGGTACCGGTCGGGTCGCGGCTGCAGCAGCATGAGATCGGGCTGGGGTTCCGTGTCCTCGGCGAGCCGAAGCGGATTCTGCGTCGATACGAGCGCCGATGTTCCCACCGTGCGTGCGAAGTGCATCGACAGCGAGTTCACGACGAACGCATGCCGGCTTCCGATCGGGGCCATCTCGATCATCTCTCCTTCGATCAGCTCGACCCTTGCGTCCTCTCCGAGAATGCCCGCCCGACCGAGCCGTTCGAATTCGTCGGCGGAGAGCTTGCGCCGCGTCGGGGTGAAAATCGCGTTCATGCCTGCCGCCGCGTCATTCCGTGACAGTGATGTCGGATTCTATTCCATAGAAGCAGACCCCTGTTCCGTGGCCGCTCCGGTGTGGATCCCGTGCGCCGGCGGCATCCGGTCGGAGGCGATGCCTTCGAGGCAGTTCCGGCTCCGAAGCCCTGCGTCCATGCACTGCGCCCTCCCGGTGTGGCTGCGCTCCGAATCCTTGGAGTGTCCCGTGCAGGCGCGTGGATTGCGCTGCGGACGGGAACGGGAGGAAGCACCCGATGCGATTCACGACCGCAATGCTCGACCTGGTCGCCGCGCCGGCGAAGTCCGACACCGTGAAGCGCGAGTACGTGATGCGGAAAGCAGACATCGGATTCGAGTAGCCGCCGGCGGATCGCGAGTCCAGCGTGCCGCGCGACGCGGTCACGGCGGCACGCCGCATCGGCCTGCGCCCAGGCCGCTGCTGGCCGCGCTGCTGTACTTCACGCTTCCCCACGAGTACCGCGACGCCGCTCGGGCGCGGTGATCGCGGTTCTCGCAGCGCTGCTGCTGTTGCTCATCACCGCGGCCCGCGGACGGTTTCCCGCCTTGCCCGGGCGGTGACGCCCGGACGACCCCCGGCGAGTGCGCAGCCGAGGAATGCGCGCATCCGCGCGCTACGTCTTCCCGGCGCCCCAGAGCTCCCGCGAGGCGAGGCGGGCGCCTTCGGCGAGCGCCTCCAGCTTCGCCCACATGACTTGCGGGTGCACGCGCTGCAGGCCTTCGGACTGCGCGAAGCCGCAGTCGGTGCCGGCGATCACGTTCTCGCGGCCGACGATGCCCGCGAAGCGCACGATGCGGTCGGCCACCAGGCGCGGATGCTCGACGGTGGTGGTGTGATGGGTGACGACGCCGGGGATCAGTATCTTTCCCGGGGGCCACTTCGCCGCCTGCCAGACGCGCCACTCGTGCTCGTGACGCACGTTGGCGGCCTCGACCGAATAGGCTCCGGCGCGCACCCGCAGCACCAGGTCGGCGATGGCCTCCAGCGGGGCGTCGGCCACGTGGGGCACGTGCCAGCTGCCGAAGCACACGTGGTAGCGGATGCGATCCTCGGGAATGCCGCGCAGCGCGTGGTTGAGCGCCTCCACCCGCAGTTCGGCCCACTCGCGGTAGCGCTGCGGGCTCTGACTCACCAGGTGGTCGTACATGTTGGCGAGCACGGCGTCGTCGACCTGCAGCAGCAGGCCCGAGGCGTGGATCTCCAGGTACTCCTCGCGCAGCGCCTCGGCGATCGCGAACACGTATTCGCGCTCGTCGCGGTAGAACTCGTTGGCCGCATCGTAGCCCGTGCTCGCCGGCGCCACGGCCGTGAGGAAGCCTTCCTCGACGCCGGCCGATCGAAGCGCGGCCATCAGGTCGCGCAGGTTGCGGCGGATGCTCTCGTGCCCGCGGTAGCGGATCGGCCCGGCGCAGGCATGGCCGGGTGTCCCGACCGCGCCGCGAGGGAACTCCGCCTGCATGAATTCCCTGAAGCGCAAGCGGTCCCGGCCGAGCCAGACCGCCTCGTAGAGGGTTCCGGGGCGCGGCTCGAAGCCGGCCAGACGCTCCAGCGCGTAGTTGGCCCAGCTCGATTTCCCGTATTCGCCGTCGTTGACGATGTCGATCCCCGCTTCGACCTGGCGCTTGACCACGGCCGCCGTCTCGCGCGCCAGGCACTCCAGGTAGCGCTCCTCCTCCTGCGGCTTTTCCCGCGCGGCCGCGGCGAGCTGCAGGAGTTCGGCGGGGCGGATGAGGCTGCCGACGTGGGTGGTCAGGATGCGGTGTTCGCTGTTTCTCATGGTTTTCTCCGGCGCAATGAAGTCATGCTGCTCTTCGAGGTGAAGCCGTGCACACAGGTCGATGAAGACCCGCCTCGCAAATCGAACCAGGCGGCCGAGGGGCGGGCGGGGGCAGCGGGCATCGTCATTTCCGCGTACCCGCCAGCATCCATTCGCAGGCCGGCATCGCCGCCAGCCCGGCGCCCGGTTGCGATGCCCGGCGCGCCGACGTTCCGCGACCGAGGCTCGGGACCGGAAAGCGGGCCGCCGCAGGGCTCGTCCGGCCAGGCCCCGATTCTTACGCGGATACGATCAGCGCATCCAGCGCGAGCACCCCGTCGCCGTGGGCGTCCACCACCAGCGGGTTGACGTCGATCTCGGCGATTTCCGGCCGCGATGCCATCACGAGCCCGATGCGCTGCACGATCCGTGCGAGCGCCGCGACGTCACGCGCGGGCATGCCGCGCATGCCCGCGAGCAGGCGCGCCGCCTTCAGCCTGCCGATCTCCTCGGCGATCTCGGCGGTCTCCAGCGCGACGGGCAGGATGCGCACGTCCTTCAGCGCCTCGGTCCAGATGCCTCCCAGACCGACCACCGCCACTGGCCCCCAGTCCGGGTCGCGGCGCGCGCCGACGATCATCTCCAGTCCGGGCGGCGCCATCGCCTCCACCAGCACGCCGTCGACGTCCAGGCCCGGCAGGTCGCGGCCCACCCCTTGCAGCCGTTCCCAGGCCGAGACGAGCTGCTCGGTATCGCCGATGCCGAGCAGGACCGCTCCCGCGTCGCTCTTGTGCGCGAGCGCGGCGGCCTGCAGCTTCATCGCGACCGGGAATCCGACCGCTGCGGCGAGGGCCTTCGCCTGCGCCAGGTCGCGGGCGAGGCCTCCCCGGGGCACCGGCAGGCCGAGTCCGCCGAGCCAGGCCTTGCACGCATGCTCGGTGAGCGTGCCCCGGCCGGGCAGGGGCGGCGCTTCGAGCGGCTGCGGAAGCGTGCGCATGCGCGCCTTTTCCACCGAGCGGCCGTAACGCGTATAGCTCGCCAGCGCGGCGAGCGCGCGTTCCGGGGAGCGGAAGAAGGGTATGCCGGCGGCGCGCGAGTCGGTGACGATCGAGGGCGGGATGTTCGCCTCGTCGCCCAGCAGGGCGATGAGCGCGGGCTTGGTCGAACCGCGCACGCTGTCCAGGCAGCGCTTCGCCTTGGCCAGACCGGATTCGGGCACCTCGGAGATGATGACCGCGAGGACCAGGCTGCCGAAGGCCGCGTCGGCCAGCATCGGTCCGATCGTGTTGCCGTACATCTCCGGGCGGATGATGGCCTGCGCGGTCAGGTCCACCGGGTTGGAGGCGCCGACGAACTCGGGCAACTGCGCCTGGATCACGGCCTCGAGCCGGGGCGAGAGCGGCGGCAGGTCCAGGCCGACTTCCTCGCAGAAGTCCAGCGTGATGCCCTTCACCGCGCCCGAATCGGTGACCATGGCAAGGCCTCGGGTGGGGGCCTGGGGAAAGCGGTAGGCGAGTTCGGTGACGTCGATCAGTTCCTCCAGGCCGCGCGGCAGCATCACGCAGGCGTGCCTCAACTGCGTCTCGATCAGGCCATGGTCGCCCGCCAGCGCACCGGTGTGCGAGCGTGCCGATTCACGGCCGGCCTCGCTGCGCCCGGTGATGAGCAGCACCACCGGTTTGCCGAGTTCCCGCGCTCTTGCAGCCATCGCGAGAAAGCGCCCCGGCCGCCGGATCTGCTCGGCGAAGGCGACCACCGCGGTGGTCGTCGGGTCCTCGAGCAGGAAGGCGGCATAGTCCTCCAGCCCCAGCACCGCCTCGTTGCCGGTGGACACGGTGCAGGTGACCGGAATGCCCTTCGCCGCGAGCGCCGTGCGGATCACGCCCGCGAGGCCACCGCTCTGGGCGATGACCGCCGCGCCGCAAGCGATCCCGGCGCCCTGCGTCGCGGCCTGCGCGCCGAAGGTGAGCGCGACGCCGCGCGCGTAATCCACGATGCCCAGGCAGTTGGGGCCGCACAGGGCGATACCGGCGGTGCGCGCCGCTTGCGCGATACGGTCCTGGGCCTTCGCCCACTCCCCGCCCGCTTCCGCGAAGCCGGAGGCGAATACGACCACGCCGCCGACTTCGCGGCGAGCGCAGGCCTGGACCGCCTCCTCGATGGCGTTGCGCGGCACCAGCAGCATGGCGGCGTCCACGCCCCGCGGAAGCTCGTCGATGCTGCGCACGCAGGCGCGCCCGCCGATCTCGGTGCGGTTGCGGCTCACCAGGTGGATATCGCCGGCGTAGCCGAAAGTCTCCAGGTTCTTGAGGGCGTGAAACCCAGCCGAGGTCGGCTCGGGCGAGATGCCGACGATGGCGATGGAACGCGGTCGCATGAGGCGGGAGATATCCATGAACACTGCCTGGAGGGTTCGCCGTGCGCGGGCGACAGCGCCCGCGTCGCGGATTGCGCCGCTACTGCGGCTTGATGCCGGCCCCGGCGAGCAGCGACGGCCAGCGGCGGCGCTCCTCGAGCACGAATGCGTCTGCGTCCGGCGGCGAGACCATGCTGTAGCCTCGTGCCCCCTGCGTCCTTTGGAATTCCGCCGTGGCAGCGACCTTGGAGATCGCCGGCCGGTACTGCAGCACGATGAGGCGGATCGGTTTGGACGGGAACGCCCGGGCGACGGCGGACTGCGTCGCAAGGATGGCGGCGAGCGCCATTGCCGCGGCCGCGGCCAGGACCAGGGCTTTCATGAGGTGGGTCCCTCCCCGACAGGCGCAACCGGGCGGACGCGCTCGGCAGGCATTATGCCCAAGATGGGTCCGAGCCCCGTCG
>JADLDQ010000505.1 GCA_020846575.1 Burkholderiales bacterium | reverse complement strand
CCAGCGAATTGGTCAGGGCGATGGGTGGAGAAATATCCGTGGAAAGCGAAGTCGGCGTTGGCAGTACGTTTTTGGTGAAATTGCCTATCAGAAATGATGAATTAAAAATGATGAATGATGAATATGCTCCGCCCAATACAGCAAGCGACATGAATAAATCATCCCCACAAAATGATTCATCATTCAACACCGAGGAGTCGGGGCCGGCTATTCATCACTCATCATTACCAACGCTCCTGCTCATCGAAGACAACCCCGACGTGGTGGAATATCTGACCGCCTGTCTCGAAGATCAATACCGCCTCGACTATGCCTACAACGGCATGGCGGGTATCGAAAAAGCCCTCGAAACCGTGCCCGACCTCATCGTGAGCGATGTGATGATGCCTGTCAAAGACGGCTTCGAGGTACTCGAAACCCTGAAGAACGACGAGCGCACCAGCCACATCCCCATCATTATGCTGACGGCCAAAGCGGATGTGGAGAGCCGCCTCTCCGGTTTGCGGCGGGGCGCCGATGCTTATTTAGCCAAACCGTTTAATCAGGAAGAATTAACGGTTACAGTAGACAACCTGCTTGAACTGCGAAGGATGCTGCAGGCCAGGTATTCGAAATTAGAAATTGGAAATCGGGAAACCGGTAAACATCCGGGCGAGGACGCTGCATCCCTCCTTCCTGCTCCCTCATCCCTGGAAGACGTTTTCCTTCAAAAATTCCGCGCTGTTGTGGAGGCGAACCTCTCCGACCCGGACTTTGAAATGCCTCACCTCGAACGTGCCCTTGCCATGAGCCGCAGCCAGATTTACCGCAAGGTGAAAGCCCTGACGGGCAAATCTCCGAGTCTGTTTATCCGCTCCATACGCCTGCATCGCGGCAAACATTTGCTGTTAACGACCGACATGACCGTTTCGGAAATTGCCTACGAAGTGGGCTATGCCGCCCTGAATAATTTCTCCGATGCCTTTTTGGAGGAGTTTGGGGAACGGCCGATGAAGGTGAGGGGTTAGAAACCGTCTGAAAGTTTTATCCCGTATGCTTCCTGCCTTCCTGAAAAAAAGCAAAAATTACAGCCGTTTCAACTGTGAGTCCGCTGAAAAAAATATCGACCTTTCTTTTTCTGATCAGTGCAATTCCGCTTTTTGCACAAAACGTTCAGCTTCAGCTGATCTCTACTGCCGATGGACTGTCGCAGGGTAAAATAAATGATTTACTTCAAACGCGCGACGGAT
>JADLDQ010000305.1 GCA_020846575.1 Burkholderiales bacterium | reverse complement strand
TCGACGGGAACTTCGGTTACGCCATTTCCGGCGAGATCGCGCGTGAACCGCTGCTGAAGATCGCCAACGCCGTCTACCAGCAGTTGAATCCCTGAGCGCACGGGCGGCGGCGGCGACGCGCTCGCTGCGCGGGCCCGGAAGTCGCTCGGCTCGCGGGCCGCGAGGGCTTTACCGCCGCGCCGTTGTCCCTTCGTCAGTCAGGGTTTCTGGGTGCCCTCGCGGCGTGAGGACCCGAGCGCTCGCGCTCAAGGATACTGCTGCCATTCCCGACTTTTGCACGACAATGCGCCATCGGTCGAACCGGGACCCGGCGCCGCGCGATGTCCCCGCTGGACTGCCTGGCGAAAACCGGCCGGAACGCCGGCGGCGGGAGTCATCCGGCGGGAGTCATCCCTTGGCCCTGCCGCCGTGCCGGCAACCTGGAGGGCTGAACGCGCTCGTAGAGCGTTCATTGCAACCGGAGGAGCACCGCCATGCTGATTCGCCGCCCCGACGATATCGCGCCGTCCGAAATCACAGCGAGCGACGTCTATCGACGCCGGCGGGAGTTCGTCCAGGCCGCAGGCATGCTGGCGCTGGGCGCGGCGGCGGGGGCCTTCGCCGGGCGATCCCAGGCGCAGCAGGGTGTGAAGTTCGCGGGTATCGCGAAGAGCGCTTTTTCGACCAGCGAGAAGCCGAACACCTTCAAAGACATCGCTGGCTATAACAACTTCTACGAGTTCGGCACCGACAAGGACGACCCCGCCGCGTACGCGGGCCGCTTGAGGACGCGCCCCTGGACGGTCGTGGTCGAAGGCGAGGTGCACAAGCCCCGTACCTTCGCGATCGAGGAACTGCTCAAGTTTCCGCTGGAGGAGCGCATCTACCGCCTGCGCTGCGTCGAGGCCTGGTCGATGGTCATCCCCTGGATCGGGTTCGAGTTCAACCGTATCGCGAGACTGGTCGAACCCACCAGCAGGGCGAAGTTCGTGGAGTTCCACACTGCGGTGCAGCCGGAGACGATGCCCGGGGTTCGCCTGCCGGTGCTCGAGTGGCCGTATGTCGAGGGCCTGCGTATCGACGAGGCGATGCATCCGCTCACCATCCTGTCGGTCGGCCTGTACGACCAGGTGCTGCCCAACCAGTGCGGCGCGCCCATACGCCTCGTGGTGCCCTGGAAATACGGATTCAAGAGCGGCAAGTCGATCGTACGCATCCGCTTCGTGGAAAAGCAGCCTCGCATCGCCTGGGAAAAGGCGGCGCCGCACGAGTACGGCTTCTACTCCAACGTCAATCCCAACGTCGATCACCCGCGCTGGAGCCAGAGGCGGGAGAAGCGGCTGCCGGCCTTCTTCGCGAACCGCGAGACGGTGATCTTCAACGGCTACGGGGAACAGGTCGCGAAGCTCTACGCGGGCATGGACCTGAAGAAGTTCTACTGATTCCATCGAGCCGGACGGCGCGGGGATCCAGCGGGCCATGAAGCGGCTGTCGGCGCGGACGGTATCGCGCCTGAAGGTGTTGCTGTTCGTGGCGGCTCTCGTGCCGCTCGCTCGCCTGGCGGCCGGGGCGTTCCTGTATCCCGAGTGGCTGGGGCCGAACCCCGCGGAGTACATCACCCGCTCGACCGGGGACTGGACGCTGCGCTGGCTGTTGCTGACGCTGGCGGTCACACCGGCGCGCAGGATCCTCGGCTGGAACTGGCTGCTGCGCCTGCGCCGGATGCTGGGGCTGTTCGCGTTCTTCTACGCGCTGGTGCACTTTTCCAGCTATGTCTCCTTCGACCACGTCTTCGAGGTGGCGGAGATTCTGAAGGACATCGCCAAGCGCCCCTTCATCACCGTGGGCGCGGCATCGCTGCTGCTGCTGCTGCCGCTCGCGCTGACCTCGACCAACGCCATGGTGCGGCGCCTTGGCGCAAGGCGCTGGCAGGCGCTGCATCGCCTGGTGTATTTCATCGCGCCCCTTGGCGTGCTTCATTTCTGGTGGATGGTCAAGCGCGACATCACCGAGCCGGCGCTCTACGCGCTGCTCGTGGCGATCCTGCTCGGCTACCGGCTGCGCGCGAGGTGGCGCGAGCGGCGGGTCGGCGGCCTCACCCGCGCGCGTACCTGAAGGTCCGAGGCGAGCACAAGACCGCTGCGCTCAGCGCTGGCGGGAGTCCGGCGAAACGCGCCCGTGGGAGGTCGCGGCTTGCTTCACCGCGGACGCCCGCCGCGCCGCGGCGCGGCGGGCGCGGTGCACCCACAACCGTCTTGACGCCGCGCGGTGCCTCAGGACGTGCGCGCGGCTTTCATCTGCGCGCGCAGCGCGACGGTTGCCGCCGCGTCAACCGAGCCGTCCTGCGCGAACACCACGCCGTACCGGTCGCGCGCCGCCTCGCGGGACACCAGCTCCTCGATGACGTCCCAGTGAACGCGCGCGGGTTCACGCTCCAGCGGATCGCCCCAGCCGCCGCCGCTGCCGGTGTAGAGCAGCATCTGGGCGTGCGCCGGAACAGGATGGCGGTTGGCGTCGATGTGCTTCCACTCGGTCCTGCCCGGCAGCCGCAGGAACTTGGTTTCGGCCGAGCCGGCGGACCCGCCCCACAGCCCCCAGGGCGGGCACTGTTCGCGGTGCGGCGCGGCGAGGTTCCAGCGGCCCTCCACGAGATTGGTGACGCGCACGTTCAATCCCAGCCCGCCGCGGAACTTGCCGGCGCCGCCGGAGTCCTGCTGCAGCGCGCGCTGGTGCATCAGCACCGGGCACTTCAGTTCGACGCCCTCGATTGAGGCGTTGCGCACGTCGCCCTGGCAGACCGTGACGGCGCCCGACTCACCGTCCTCGAAGGGTCTGCCGCCCCAGCCGCCGCCCTCTATGCTCTGCACCACGAAGCGGCGGCCGGTCTTCGGGTCGTGGCCGAAGAACACCACCGTGCCGCCCAGCAGACCGTAGTGGGCCGCTGGCGTGCGTTCGGGCATCGCCGGCGCCAGCGCCCTGACGATGGTATCCACCACCAGCGGCAGCATCTGGCTCCAGCCCGCCATCGGCGCCGGGTAGCGCGCCATCATGATGTTGCCTTCCGGGATGATCACCTCCAGCGCGCTGAAGGAACCTTCGTTCACCGGATCGAGCGGGCTGGTCAGCGCCTTGTAGGCCACGCGCGCGCCTGCGAGGGTGCGCGAGTTGATGCCGGCCCGGCGCTCGCCCGAGCAACCCGACAGGTCGATGGTCATGTGGCCCGCCTTCACCGTGACCCTCGCGTGCAGCCGCACCGGATCGCCCTTGTTGACACCGTCGTCGTCGAGGAAGGACTCGGCCTCGTACACGCCGTCCGCGATCTTCGCAACGACGTTGCGGCACTTGTGCTCGGTCTCCTGGCAGATCTGCCGGATCGCGGCGAGCACCGTATCGCGCCCGTACTTGCCGAACATGTCATCCATGCGCCGCATCGCCAGGCGACAGGCGGCGATCTGCGACTTCATGTCGCCGAGCGACGATTCCGGAAAGCGGATGTTGTCCCGGATCACGCGGTACAGCGTCTCGTCCAGGTGCCCCGCGTCGTAGATCTTCAACTGGTCGAGCTGCAGGCCCTCCAGCCAGGGATCGGCGACCGAGGCCCCGGCGCCGAAGCCGGTGCTCGAGCCGCCGACGTCGATCCAGTGCGCCCGGACGATGGCGAACATCAGCAGTTCGCCCTGGAAGAAGTAGGGCGTGTAGATGACGATATTGTTGAGGTGCTGCCCGGCGACCGCCTGGTGATTGGTGATGACCACATCTCCCGCACGGAAGCCGTCCCGGCCGTAGCGCTTCATGCCGTCGGTGATCAGCACGCCCAGGTCGGCGACGAAGTGCGACACCCCGCCCACGTTCTGGCTGATCAGCCCGCCATCCGGACCGATGAGCGCGGTGCAGTAGTCGCGCACCTCGTAGATCATCATGTTGTAGGAGGTGCGCTGCAGGTCGAGCGCCATCTCGTTGGAAACCGCGGGCAACGCGTTGCGGATGACTTCGAGCGTCACCGGGTCGAGCCGCGCCGCCTTGCTTCTTGCATCCATGTCCAGTCCTCAGAAACGCCTGCCGGGGGAATGCGGCAGCATGAAACCGCCCGTCTTCGACAGTCCGGGATATGGCGGCATATCCGTGCGGCGCCCTGCGCGCGTATCCTCCCGCGGCGGCGATCGCCGATACTGCGCCCCGGCTGCCGGACCGGTGCGATGGCGCCTTTCTCCGGTGGCCTCAGAATACACAGGTCTGCGCGGCGCCGCCGCGCGCCGCCCGGACCCGCGCTCCACTCAGCGCGGCAGCAGTCTCTCGGAGGCGAACAGGCTCTCGACGGTCTCGCGCTCGCGCACCAGGTGAACCTTGTCGCCGTCCACCATGACCTCCGCGGCGCGCGGCCGGGTGTTGTAGTTGGAGCTCATGCTCATGCCGTAGGCGCCGGCCGACATCACCGCCAGCAGGTCGCCCCCGGCGAGGGCGAGGCTGCGATCGCGCGCCAGCCAGTCGCCGGTCTCGCACACTGGCCCGACCACGTCGTGGCTGCTGGCGGCGGCGTGGCGCAGCATCACCGGCTGGATGTCGTGCCATGCCTGGTACAGCGCCGGCCGCATCAGGTCGTTCATCGCCGCGTCCACCACCGCGAAATTCCGCTCCGGGCCTGGTTTCAGGTATTCCACCCGGGTGAGCAGCAAGCCGGCGTTGCCCGCCAGCGCCCGTCCCGGCTCGAGCACCAGCTGCAGGCTGCGCGCGCCCAGTCTCGCGAAGAGCACCTCCAGATACTCGCGTATCGCCGGCGGAGACTCGTCGCGGTAGCGGATCCCCAGGCCGCCGCCCATGTCGATGTGTTCCAGGACGACGCCCTCGGCGGCGAGACGGTCGACCAGCGCGAGAACCCGATCGAGCGCCGCGACGAAAGGCCCGGTCTCGGTGATCTGCGATCCGATATGGCAGTCGATGCCGGTGACGCGCAGTCCCGCGGAGGCCGCCGCCCGGCGGTAGAGTCCGAGCGCGCGCTCGGCGGGAATCCCGAACTTGTTCTCGCGCAGTCCGGTGGCGATATACGGGTGCGTGGCGGGATCGACGTCGGGGTTCACGCGCAGGGACAACGGCGCGCGCGTCCCCATCTCCACGGCGACTTTCTCCAGGCGCTGGAGTTCCGCCTCGGACTCCACGTTGAAGCAATGGATGCCGGCCGCGAGCGCTGCGCGCATCTCCTCCGCGGTCTTGCCGACACCGGAAAAGAGGATCCTGCCGGGATCGCCGCCCGCGGCGAGCACGCGGGCCAGCTCGCCGCCCGACACGATGTCGAAGCCGGCACCCAGGCGCGCGAACACATCGAGCACCGCCAGGTTCGAATTGGCCTTGACGGCGTAGCACACCCGGCAGGCGCGTCCGGCGCAGGCCGCGGCGAAATCGCGGTAGGCCGACTCCAGCGCTGCCCGCGAGTAGACGTAGCACGGCGTTCCGAACCGGGCTGCAATCGTCACGAGAGAGACCGACTCGGCGAACAGTTCGTCGCCTCTGCGCAGGAAGCTCGAACCGGGCGCACCCCGGTCGCCGCGCGCCTGCTCGCCTGGCTGCGCGCTCATCGGCGTGCGCTATTATCGGGCGGTCTATCCCTGCTCTCGGGCAGGTAGAGGTCGCCCTTGGTGCCGCAGCCCACGAGCAGCAACACCAGGGCGAGCGCGAGGACGGCGCCAGACCGCCCAGACGGCCCGAGCAAGGGGCGGACCT
This sequence comes from Burkholderiales bacterium, assembly GCA_020846575.1. GTDB lineage: Bacteria > Pseudomonadota > Gammaproteobacteria > Burkholderiales > SG8-39 > JADLDQ01. Next base: position 3,507 of record JADLDQ010000305.1, on the reverse strand, counting down.
CCGCCGGCGGCTCCGTGGGAGTGACTGGGCGCATGACGGGAGTGGATGAAGCGCCTGCGGGGCGCTCGGCAGGACTTGCCGGCGCGGCCGGCGGAAAACGCATAGCAGCGGGAATGTTATCACGCCGATGAACGATACCGAATTCGAAAGCCGCGCCGACGCGGTGTTGGAACGCGTGGCCCAGTCGCTGGAGGAGTGCGGCATCGATTGCGACGCCGCATTCAAGGGCGGCGGAGTGCTGGAGATCGAGCTCGCGGGCGGCGCCCGGGTCGTCGTCAACCGTCATGCGGCGGCCCGTGAGATCTGGGTCGCGGCGAAGTCCGGCGGCCATCACTTCCGGCCGCATGGCGATCGCTGGTCGGATACGCGCGACGGCGTGGAACTGTTCGAGCGCCTGTCCGCGATCCTGGGGGAATTGACCGGCGCCGCGGTCTCGCTGCGGCCCTGAGGCGGTGCGCCTCGGTCTGGCTGCGGTCCTGAGGCGGTGCGCCGCGATCAGAACAGCTGGTTACTCACTTCCTCGCGGGCGCGCGCTGCCGCCTCCGATGCGCCGAGCTCCGGGGGCAGGTTCTCCTGATAGAAGTACTCGGGCCTGCCATCCGCCGCGCGCAGGCCCTGGCTATTCACCCTTGCGCTCACGATGCCCGGTGGCACCGGCATGAACACCTCGGGCACGCCCTCCAGCGCCTTCCTCATGTAACTCATCCAGATCGGCAGCGCGGCAACGGCGCCGGTCTCGTTCGAGCCGAGCTTTCTCGGCTGGTCGTAGCCTACCCACGCGACCGCCACGATGCCGGGTTGGTACCCGCAGAACCAGGCATCGACCATGTCGTTGGTGGTGCCGGTCTTGCCGCCGAGATCCTGCCGCCCCAGCGACATCGCGCGTGCCGCGGTGCCGCGCCTGACGACGTCGTGCAGCAGGCTGTCCATCAGGAACGCGTTCCGGGCATCGAGAACCCGCCGGCTTTCGTCGCCGGCCGGCACCGGCTGCGCCTGGGCGAGCAGGTTGCCGCGGTCGTCGACGATGCGCTGGATGAGGTAGGGCTCGACCCGGTAGCCGCCGGTGGCGAACACCAGGTAGCCGCGCGCCATCTGCCACGGCGTCACCGACCCGGCGCCCAAGGCCATGGTGAGGTACGGCGGGTGCTTCTCCGCGTCGAAGCCGAAACGCTTGAGATAGTCCTGCGCGTACTGGGTGCCGATCGCCTGAAGGATCCGGATCGACACCATGTTCTTCGATTTCTCCAAGGCTGTGCGCACGCTGATCGGGCCGTCGTACTTCCCGTCGTAGTTGTGCGGATCCCAGACCTGGCCACCGGTCAGGAAGGGATCCACCGAGACTGGCGCGTCGTTGACGATGGTGGCCGGGGTGAAGCCCTTTTCGAGCGCCGCCGAGTAGATGAACGGCTTGAACGCCGAGCCGGGCTGGCGCCAGGCCTGGGTCACGTGGTTGTACTTGCTGCGGTTGAAGTCGAATCCACCCACCAGGGCCCGCACGCTGCCGTCGTAGGAGTTCAGCGACACGAGCGCCGACTCCGCTTCGGGTAGCTGCACGATCGTCCAGCGCTTCTTCTCGTCCTGGGTCACGCGCACGATCGAACCACGGCGGATGCGCCTGTTAGGCGGGGTTCTTTCCTCGAGCATCCGCGAGGCGAACTTCAGCCCTTCTCCGCTGATCGTCAGCGTCTGGCCACCGCGCCGCCAGGCGGTGACCGATTTCGCGTCGACCGAAAGCACGACGGCCGCGTGCAGCTCGTCGCCGTCCGGGTGATCCTGGAGGGCGTCCTCCAGGGCATCTTCGCTCGTATCCTTGAGTTCGACGTAGGCCTCCGGTCCGCGGTAGCCACGCCGCTGGTCGTAGTCGAGCAGGCCTTTGCGCACTGCAGCATAGGCGGCCTTCTGGTCGTTCGACTGGATCGTCGTGTAGACCCTGAAGCCGCGCGAGTACACGTCGTTGGGGTAGCGCTCGTGGATGACCTGCCTCACCATCTCGGCGACGTAATCGGCACGAACGGGGTAGTCGCTTGCTTCGCGCCGTACGGCGATCTCCGCCTTCTGCGCCTGGGACAATTGTGCTTCGTTCAGGTAGCCCAGCTCCCGCATGCGCCGCAGGACAGAGCCCTGCCGCTGCTTGGCGCGGGTGGGATTGGTTACCGGGTTGTAAGCCGAGGGCGCCTTGGGCAGCCCGGCGAGGACGGCGGCCTCGGCTGCCGAGAGCCTGTCCAGCGACTTGCCGAAGTAGAACTGTGCCGCCGCCGCGAACCCGTAGGCGCGCTGCCCCAGATAGATCTGGTTCACGTAGATTTCCAGTATCTGGTCCTTGCCGAGGCTTGCTTCGATCTTGAACGCAAGCAGCACCTCGTATAGCTTGCGGATGACCGTCTTCTCCCTGGACAGGAAGAAGTTGCGGGCCACCTGCATGGTGATGGTGCTCGCACCCTGCAGCTTGCCGCCCTGAACGAGGTTGGAGTAGGCTGCCCTCAGTACGCCCAGATAGTCCACGCCCGTGTGCTGGTAGAAGCGCTCGTCTTCGGCGGCCAGAATGGCGTGTTTGAGCACGTCGGGGACATCCCGTATCCGGACGACGGAACGGCGCTCTTCCCCGAACTCCCCGATGAGCACGCCGTCGGCGCTGTAGACGCGCAGCGGCACCTTCGGACGGTAATCCGTAAGTGCTTCAATTGATGGAAGATTTGGATAAATCAGCAGCAGGGCGAACGCGGCGACGGCGGCACCCATGACGCCGGCTCCGAGCAGGACCGCGAGGGGAAAGAGAAACCAGCGAGACGGCATCGGCGCCAGCCTTGAAAGGGTGACTATTATAGGCTCCGGCCGCTGGTGCGTTCAGGGTGCCGGACCGGGTCTCGTGAAGAAATTGCTTTACACCTTTTGGAGTTGTTATTAGGATTTAATGTCGATTGTATTTTTCGCCGGTAAGCGGCTGTCACAAAAGTCTTTATGATCATTCCTGGAAGTGCGATGGACCGCTCCCCGGCCGTAACCCGGCCGGCAGCCGAACCGCGGTGGAGCATCCTCCTCCTCGCCAGGCAGACCTGACCATGGCCCCCAACCTCGATATCTTCAAGCCAAAGACTCCGCCCCTGATCGGGATGGATATCAGCTCGTCGTCGGTGAAGATGGTGGAGCTGGTGGAGCCCGCCAAGGGCGTGCGGCGCGTCGAGCGCTACGCGATCGAGGCGCTTCCCAAGGACTCCGTGGTCGACGGAAACATCGCCAACCTCGAGGCCGTGGTGGAGGCGGTTCGGCGCGGCTGGAAGAAGATGGCCACGCGCACCAAGAACGTCGCCATGGCCCTGCCGACGGCGGCCGTGATCACCAAGGTGATCATCGTCCCGGCCGGCCTGCGCGAGACCGAACTCGAGGTCGAGGTCGAGACCGAGGCGACTCAGTACATCCCGTTTGCGCTGGACGAGGTCCACCTGGACTTTCAGGTGATGGGCCCGGCGCCTTCCTCGCCGGACGACGTGCAGGTTCTGATTGCTGCCT
>JADLDQ010000504.1 GCA_020846575.1 Burkholderiales bacterium | reverse complement strand
ACTGACGTGGTTGACCACCTGCAGCGTCGCCATACCGTCGGATGACTGCGGGCCGACGCCTGGTTCCGCCCAGTACAGCGGCCAACTGTAAGAGTTGTAGATCGAGACGCCATATAGTTCATCCAGAACATTGCCGCTGCAATCCTCTGCCTTCAGGTCATACGTGCCGGGGGTTACCCAGAAGGTGTACGAACCCTGCGAAGCGACGGTTGAACTCCCCAGCCAGTCCGAGCCCCACGAGTCGGAAGTCGAGGGCGAGATGTAGACATAGCAGGCGGTGTTGGGTGTGTAGTTGGTCATGGTGACCGCCACACTGCCATCCCCGGAGGTTGATGGCCCGCTGTTTGTGGCCCCGCCATAGACCGTCCAGGTGCTGCTCGCGCTGATCTGGATACCATACTGCTCGTCCAGGACGTTGTTGCTGCAGTCCTCCGCCTTCAGGTCATATGTCCCTGAGCTGACGTAAAAGGTATACGAACTGCCTGCCGCTACGGTCGAGCTGCCCAGCCAGTCCGAACCCCACGAGTCAGAGGTCGAGGGCGAGATGTACGCGTAGCACACCGTCGAGTTGGAACTGTTCACAAGCCTCAGCGGGACGCTGCCGGACGAGGAGGGCGGATTCCCGCCAGAGGACGAACCACTCAGGCTCCAGGTCGTCGTGCCGGAGACGCTGACCCCGTACTCTTCTGCGAGGGCGTTGCCGTTGCAGTCATCCGCCCGCAGAGCCCAGGTACCTGCGGAGACGCTGAAGTTCCGGGTTGATCCCGGCTGGATGACCTCCTCCGAACCCAGCCAGTCCGAACCCCATGAGTCGGAGGTCGTGGGTGAGATATAGACGTAGCAGACGGTCTGCCCGCTGGAATTGACCAGGCTGAGTGTGGCGCGTCCCCCTCCTGATGAGGGGCCACTCGGGTTAGATGGGCCGCTGGGCCCCGAAGGGCTGGAAGGTCCGCTTGATTTACCCGACTGATTGCCGGGTTGATTCAGGTCAGACAGGTCTGGCTTTCCAGCCGAGTCAGTGGGGCTGGCTGTAGTCGGAGATACTGCTGTTGGGGAATTGACGTTGATCGCTGGCAGATTGATATCACAGGCCATGACAGCGACGATCAGAGCGAGGAAGGCGATCAGGACGAGGATTCTTCGGGATTTCGGGCGCTGCCACATGGTACTTCTCTCCTCTCCTGCGGGT
>JADLDQ010000304.1 GCA_020846575.1 Burkholderiales bacterium | reverse complement strand
GCGCGATGCCCAGCACGCACACCGCGCCGGTGGCGAGGAACCCCCAGGTGAAATGGCCCGACGTGTCCTTCACCACGCCCAGCGCGAAGGCGAAAACGAGCGCGCCGAGGTTGGCGAATGAGTTGGAGAAACCCGCCGACATGCCGGTTACCCGCGAGCCGAGCACTTCCACCGGCACGTGGAACAGCGGCCCGAAGTAGAACTGCAGGAAGATGGAGTTCACCGCCACCACCGCCACGACCGCGGCGGTCGATTCCACGCTGACCAGCAGTACCGAGGTGGCCGCGAGCACCGCCAGCGCGCCGCCGATCACCAGTGGCGGATTGCGCAGGCGGTCGGAGAGGTAGCCGCCCAGCGGACTCGAGGGCGCGGTGAGTGCGGCACCCATGGCGGTGATGAAGCCCGCCGCCTGAAGCGAGAGTCCCCGGTCGGCCACCAGGAACGAGGGCAGCCAGAAGTTGAACGAGGTCACCACGCCGAAGCGGATGAACTGGATCGCCGCGCACACCCACATGATGGGATAGCGGAACAGCTGCAGCGCATCCAGCATGCCTAACGGCTGCTTCGCCCCGGAAGAAGGGTTGTCCTTACCGACGAAGTGGTAGAGCAGGGCAACGCATACCCCCAGCACCGCGAACGCGATGAAGGGCGGCCGCCAGCCGTATTCCAGCACCAGCAGCGGCCCGACCAGGGACAGCACGATGTTCCCGGAGAAGCCGCCGATCACGTACAGCCCCATGGCGGTAGCGCGCCGGTCCGGCGGGAACCAGGAGGCGATCAGCGTCAGGCCCGGGGCGAACAGCAGCGTGCGGAACACGCCCGAGGCAAGCTGGTTGGCGAAGGCGGCCTCGTAGCTCCTGACCATGCCGAAATGGATCGACAGCAGCGTGCAGCCCAGGATACCGATGAAGAACAGGCGCTTCGGACCGAAGCGGTCCGCGAGGTAGCCCGCCGGGATCTGTCCCAGCGCGTAGACGACCGTGGAGGCCGAGGAGAGCAGCCCGGCCTGGGTGAAGCTCATGCCGAGGTCCTCGCGGATCAGCGGCAGGAACAGCGCGATCGCGCCGAACGAGAGCCCCTGAAAGCTCTGGCAGACGATGACCAGCGTGACGGTGATCGGGCCGTCGCGCCTGCGCGCGGCGGGCGATGAGAGCGGGTTCAAGCGATGATTTTCCGGTGATGAGGACAGGCTGGCCGCGGTGCGCTGGATCGTGGTCCGATTGGGACGGCTATCGCTGGACCGCGGGCAGCACTAGGTGGCTCGGCCGCAGCGCGTCGTGGTGGAAGATGTCGGTGCCGCGCAGGTAAGCCCACTTGGCGATGTTGCCCGTCTCACGGTAGCGGTACATGCCGGTCGAGGGCAGGTCCGCCGAGTCCTCGACGTAGGGCGAGGCGCCGAACAGCACCGGGCACTTCCCCGGCGCCACGGGGCGGAACACGTCGCAGGCGAGGTGGATGCCGTCGCGCATGCGCACCATCACGTCGCGATCCACGCTGGCGCTGGCGCCGGTGCCGGCGCCGAGTGGGCCGTCGTGAAGAACGATCGGTGCCTGGCTCACGCGGTTCTCCTGGTGGCGGAAGAAGCGGCGATTCTACTGGCGCGGGGGGCGGCTGCAGCCGGGCGAACGGTCCGTGCGCTCCGGCGTCAGGGCGTCGGGTTCGAGGCCGGGGTGAAGCGCGACGACGGCACGATCGCGCTGTCCCCGGCGCGCAATGTCCGCCACCTCGATTCGGCGCCCCAAGCCAGTCGAGGACGCGCTCGCCCGCCTTGCCCCGCAGGTGAGCTGACGCTGCGGATGCGGGCTGGCGGTCCCCGGAGATCGATCGGCCGGAGCGCTTGCGCTCGTCCTCTTCAGCCCCCTCGCCGTGGGGGCTTCGCCAGCAGGAAGAACACCGAACCCAGACCCGCCAGCAGCGCGAGGATGGTGAACCCGGTGCGGTAGTCGCCGGTCGCATCGGCGAGCACGCCTGCGAACAGCGGTCCGATCACCTGCCCCAGCAGCACCACCATGAACGACAGCCCAGAGATCAGGCCGATCGCGGTGCGCCCGAAGTAGTCGGCGCGAATCGCCTGCATCAGCGGTCCGCGCAGACCCCAGCCGGTGCCGTGCAGCAACGCGAAGCCCGCCAGCATCGCGATCGAAGTCGCATAGGTGAGCAGCAGCATGCCCAGCATGTGGAAGAAGGTGCAGCCGGCCGAGAGCAGCCGCTTGTCGTAACGGTCGCCGATCGCCCCCGCGAGCAGGATGCCGGCGAACTGGCAGGCTGTCATCAGCCCCATCACCAGGGCGGCGGTGTCCAGCTCGTAGCCCATACCCTCCTTCATGTGGGTGATCGCGTGCACGGCGACCGAGGACACCGCCAGCAGCGACATCCCGTGCCCGAGCGAGATGTACCAGAAAGCCGGCGTCCTCACCGCCTGCATCGCGGTGAAGTCGCGCGCGGGCGCCGCCGCGACCGGCGCCTGTGCGCCCGGCGCGCCGGGTTCGACGTGCGGCCCGCGCTCGCCGTCGATGATCTCACCGACATCCTCCGGGCGACGCCGGATCAAGGAGGCGAGCGGCCAGCCGGCGGCGATGATGAGCACGCCCGATGCGAGCGCGGTGGCGCGCCAGCCGAACGCGAGGATGGAGAGCGCCACCAGGGGCGCCGCCATGCCGCCTGCGGCGCCGCCCAGTTGCATGAGCGAAAGCGCCCGGGCGCGCTTCCTCTCGAACCAGTGCAGGATCGCAACGGTGAGCGGGAAGAAACCCGAGAAGCCGGAACCGATCGCGACTACCGCGAACGCCGCGTAGAAGCCGGTGAGTGACTCGACCCGGCTCAACAGTATGAAACCGATGCCCAGCATCACCACGCCCGAGCGCACCATGGCGCGCGAGCCGAAGCGGTCGACAAGCCAACCCTGGATCGGCCCGAGAAGCGCGTTCTCCACCTGCTGGATCACCGCGGCGCCGGCGAGCGCCGCCTTGCTCCAGCCGAATTCACCGCGCAGCACGGCGACGTAGGCGCCCAGGGCCTGCTGCAGCAGCCCGGACTGCATGAACTGCAGTCCGAACGAAGCCCCGACCATCCACCAGCCGTGAAAGAGGCGCGGCCTCTGCCTGCCGGTCATGGCAGGGCGTGCGCGCGCTGCGCGGTCACGCCGGGCCGCCGACCACGAGGACGATCTTGCCCCGGGTATGTCCGGTCTCGTTCTGCCGGTGCGCGTCGGCGACGCGCTCCAGCGGGTAGGCGCCGCCGATCTCGACGCGCAGTTTTCCGGCGTCGAACATCGCTGCGAACTCGCGCAGCTGCCTTCCATCCGGGCGCACGCTCTGTTGCCTTACCTGAACTCCGGCGGCGACCGCCCTAACCGCGTCGGGCGCACCGGCCGCGCACACCAGCGTGCCGCCCTTGCGGATCACCTGCCAGGAGCGCGCCTGTGTCTGCCCGCCCAGGAGATCGACGACGAGGTCCACATCCCGGATTCTCTCCTCGAACCGGGACGTGTTGTAGTCGATCAGCTCGTCCGCCCCCAGGGCGCGCAGGAAATCGTGGTTCCTGGCCGAGGCAGTGCCGACGACATGGGCGCCCAGATTGTGCGCGAACTGCACCGCGAAAAAACCGACGCCACCCGCTGCCGCGTGCACGAGCACGCGCTGCCCGGCTTCGAGGTTGCCGTTCTCGGTGAGCATCTGCCAGGCGGTGAGCGCGGCGAGCGGCACCGCGGCCGCCTCGGGAAAGTCGAGCCTGGCCGGCTTGGGCGCGACGACCTCGGCCTTGGCGATGGCGTATTCCGCGTAGCCGCCCGCGCGGCCGATCATCGAGTAGACGGCGTCGCCGGGTGCAAGTCCCTTCACCGCGCGGCCCGCGGCCTCGACGCTGCCGGCGACGTCGCAGCCGAGCACATAGGGCAGGGAGTAGATTGCGCGGCGCGCCCCGTTGCGGATCTTCCAGTCGAGCGGGTTGACGCCCGCCGCGCGCACGCGGATGAGCACTTCGTCGTCTGCCGGTGCGGGCCTGGGCAGGTCCACGAGCTTGAGGACCTCGGGCCCGCCCCACTCCTGTACCTGGACGGCTTTCGGCATCGGTTTCTCCGTGGCGGCTGGCGGCGATCGTGGCGCAGGCGAGAGGCCCGTTGCGAGCTTCGCGGGCGGACGCCCCACCGGCAGCGAAGTCTAGAATATCGACTCGATTCGCGCAGAACGAAAGCCGATGCAGCGCACGGGACTCACGGGCAAGTTCGCGCTGGTGCTGGGCGCGGGCGGCGGCGGCGACGGCGTCGCGACCATGGTTGCCTGGGTGATGATGAAGCGCCCCGCAGCGATACGAGCCGCGACGGCGGCGATGCTGCTCGCGCTGGCGGGAGCCAGCCCCGCCCAGGTCTACAAGTGGGTGGACGAGAAGGGCGTCACGCACTATTCCGAGTCACCGCCCGCGGGGAGGAAGGCCCGGACGCTCCAGTTGGGCGCGCCCAAGGGGAACGCCGCGGAACCGTCGCAGGCAGGGGCGGCGGCGAAGCAGCCGGGTGGCGCGGTGGCGGCGCAGGCCGCCGGGAAGGACGAGAACGCGAGGAAGGACGAGAACGCTAAGAAGGCCGCGAGCGCGAATAAGGACGCGAGCGCGAAGAAGGGCGAGAGCACGAAGAAGGGCGAGAGTACGAAGAAGGGCGAGAGTACGAAGCAGGCGGTGCAGGAGGACCGCGATTCGCTCGCGGGCAGCTGGCGTTCCTCCCCCGGGGAGGCGGTGCAGGTCAGCATCGGGTTCACGCTCTGGGGCGAATCCGAGCTGGTCGTCGGGCAGCAGTGGATCGTCGCGGGAAAGGCGCATGCCTCCTCGGGCGTGCGCTTCACCGTCCGCGCCGGCGGCGGCCGCGGCACCCTGGAAACTGCCGCGAGAACGGGTTCTTCCGAGGTCCCGACCCGGATGGAGTACATGCTCGAGGGAAACGAGCTGGTGCTGAGCGTGCACGCGGGTCCCCGCGCCGGCCTGTACCGGCTCGCAAGGACCGGCCGGTAGCAGCGGCCGCAATCCGTTCCTCGCAATCGAAGGGCTTCACATGCCGGCCTCGCGCCGCCACATCGCGCCTCTCGCCTACTTCCTGATCGCGACGCTCGCCATTCTCTGGGGGCTTTCCTGGCCGCTGATGAAGCTCGCGCTGTTCGAGATGGAGCCGCTGCGCTTCCGGGTCTTCTCGGTCGCGGTGGGCGCCCTGGGGCTGTGGCTGGTGGCGCTGGCGAGCGGCGTGTCGATGCGGATCACGCAGCGACAGTTCTGGTGCATTGCGGGCGTGAGCCTGTTCACCGCCGTGGGCTGGGGTCTCACCATGTCCTACGGCCTGCGCCTGATGGCTTCCGGTCGCGCGGCGATCCTCGCCTATACCTTCCCGGTGTGGAGCGTGCCGCTTTCGGCCTGGCTACTGGGGGAAGCGCTCAGCGCGCGACGGCTGCTCGGGCTCGCGCTGGGCATGGCCGGTCTCGCGCTGCTGCTGGGCGACGAGATCTACGCCGTGGGCCGCTCGCCTGTGGGGGCGCTGCTGATGTTCGGTACTGCCGCCTGCTGGGCGGTCGGGACGATACTCGCCAAGAAGTGGTCGGTGCCGGTGCCGGCCAGCGTGTTCGCCGCATGGGTGAACATCGTGGGGTTCGTAGTGCTGCTGCCCATCTCGCTCGCCGTGGAAAGCGGTCCCTTCCTGCCGGTCGGCTTCGCGACCGGTCCCATGCTCGGTACGCTGTACTCCGGCTTCGTCGCCTCGCTCCTGTGCCAATGGGCCTGGTTCAAGCTGGTGGCGGTGACGACCGCGACGGTCTCCTCACTATCCATCCTCGCGGTTCCCATCGTGGGCGTGTTCTGCGG
>JADLDQ010000303.1 GCA_020846575.1 Burkholderiales bacterium | reverse complement strand
TGTGCGGCCCAATAGCAGGAACCGCTTCGGCAGTTCCTTTGGCCAACCGGAGCCGCCCGATTATCCACCTCCGCCACTCAACCCCGTGCCATACAGCTTGTCGGTCTGAGGCGGAGCCTCGTTAGAGGTCCTGTCCGCTGTAGGAAAGATTGAAGGACTTGTTGATCAGCGGGAAGTCCGGGACGATGTTCCCCAGCACCGCACGCTCCAGGAGCGGCCAGTTCTGCCAGGACGGGTCGTGGGCGTGAACCCGGTGCAGGCTGCCGTCCTCGGCTGTCTCCAGCGCGATCAGCACCTCGCCGCGCCATCCCTCGATCCAGCCGATGCCGCGCCGCGCGCCCTCCCGGTGCGGCAGCGGCGCGCGCGTCGCACCGGCCGGCAGCCGGGCGAGCAGTGCCTGAACCAGGCGCACCGATTCCAGCAGTTCCTCGAAGCGCACCGCAACCCGGGCGGCGACGTCGCCGCGCTCCTGCACGGCGATGTTGGGGACGAGCTGCCTGTAGGGCGGCACCGGATGGTCCACGCGAAGGTCCCGGGCGATACCGCTCGCTCGCGCGGCGAATCCGCCGAGTCCCATCCGGCGCGCCAGCGCCGCCGGTACTTCCCCGGTGCCGGTGAAGCGGTCCTGGGCGCCGGCGTGCTCGTCGTAGATCGAGCGCAGCGCGCGCACCTCGGCGGCGATGCGCTCGAGGCTCCGGGAGAGGCGTCGCGCCGCCGCGTCGTCCAGATCGCAGTCGACTCCGCCGGGGATCACTCGGTCCATCAGGTAGCGGTGACCGAACAGCGTGCCCTGGGCGCGCAGCAGGTCCTCTTTCAGGCGCCAGAACTGGAACAGGCCGAAAGCGAACGCCACGTCGTTGCCGAGGTAACCCAGGTCCCCGAGGTGATTGGCGATGCGCTCCAGTTCCAGCAGCACCCCGCGCAGCGCAAGCGCCCGGGCCGGGGGCTCGATGCCGCTCACGCCCTCGGCCGCCATCGCGTAGGCCCAGGCGTAGGCGACGCTCGAGTCGCCGCAGATGCGGCCGGCGAGTCGGGCGCCTTCGGCGAGGTTCATGGACTCGAAGCGCTTCTCCACGCCCTTGTGCTTGTAGCCCAGGCGCTCCTCCAGCCGCAGGATCTTCTCGCCGACTGCGGAGAAGCGGAAGTGCCCGGGCTCGATGGTGCCGGCGTGCACCGGACCCACCGCAATCTCGTGCACGCCTTCGCCCGCCACGCGCACGAAAGGATATTCGTCGGCGGCTGCGGCGAAGCGGGCGGCCGCGTCGAAGTCCTTGCGCAGCGGAAAACTGCCGCCCGGCCAGGCACCGTGGCGCAGCCACTTGCGATGGTCGGGGCTGCCCTGGGCGTGAATCCCCACGAGATCGTAGGCGGCGCGCTGCATGCGGATCGCCGCCGGGAACAGGTCGGCGATGCTCGGGTAGCGCGGGTGCTCGCCCGCAAGCGGCGCGGCGAGCCACAGGAGGCCGAACGGCGCGGCCAGCGCGACGTGCACCGCGTAGCCGCCGCCGCGCCGCGTCTCGTCGCTGCCCCACAGGGCCGCGAGCCGTGCGCCCCGGGCCGCCAGCTTCTCGCACGCGGCACGCAGCGCCGCGGGCTCGAGCGCGGCGTAGTACGCCGGCGCTGCGCCGGCGACGGGCGCCGGCGCGACCCCGATGTCCCCGGCGGGCAGTCCGGGAAGGGTGGAATCGATCGGTTCGCTCGCCACGGGTGCGCCCTTAGCCGATCAGCGCCGCGGCCTGGCGGTACCAATCCACCAGGTAGGGCGGGATGTACAGGCCGAGCACCAGCACCAGCGCGAGGTGTACGAACACCGGTGCGAGCGCCGGCTGGTGCGGCAGGCGGCGAAGGCTCGTCTCCCCGAACACCATCGGCTGCACCTTGCCCAGGATCGCGGCGAACGCCACCCCCAGCGCCACCAGCAGGAAGGGCGTCGCCCAGGGATGCTCGTGCATCGCGGTGGTGAGCACCATGAACTCGCTGGTGAACACGCCGAACGGCGGCAGGCCGAGGATGGCGAAGGTGCCGATCGCCAGGCCCCAGCCCACCGCTGGGGAGAGGTGGATGAGGCCGCGGATCTCGGCCATGTTCTGCGTGCCCGCCTTCTGCGCCGCGTGGCCGACGGCGAAGAAGATCGCGCTCTTGGTGAGCGAGTGCACCGTCATGTGCAGCAGACCCGCGAACGCGGCCACCGCCCCGCCCATGCCGAAGGCGAAGGTCATGATGCCCATGTGCTCGATGGAGGAGTAGGCGAACATGCGCTTGATGTCCTTCTGCCGGGACAGGAAGAACGCGGCGACCACCACCGACAGCAGGCCGAAGCCCATCATCAGCGCGCCGGAGAAATTGCGCCCCAGCGCGCCGTCCACCAGAACCTTGCTGCGCACCACCGCGTACAGCCCGACGTTGAGCAGCAGACCGGAGAGCACGGCGGACACCGGCGTCGGGCCCTCGGCGTGAGCATCCGGCAGCCAGCTGTGCAGCGGCGCCAGACCAACTTTCGTCCCGTAGCCGACCAGCAGGAAAACAAAGG
>JADLDQ010000302.1 GCA_020846575.1 Burkholderiales bacterium | reverse complement strand
TGCTGGTGCGGCGCGCGGTGGTTGACGGTGAAGGTGTACACCGTGCCGCGGCCGCTGGCATCGTGCCAACGCAGCACGCGCCCGCCGCAATGCGGGCAGAACGACCGCGGATAGAAATGCGCCCGCCCGCAGGCCGCGCACCAGGGCAGCGCCAGCCGGCCCGCGCGGGCGGCGTCCCAGAACGGCCGGGTCTCGGGGGTGGGCGAAGGCAGCGGCCGGCTCATGGCGCTAGTCCCGGCCGAGCCCGGTGACCTGGCTGCCGGAGAACACCAGCCCGGGCGCGAAGCAAAGCGTGGTCTCGGCCTCGGGCACCTGGCGCGCGCCGCACTCGCCGCGCAGCTGGCGCACCGCCTCCACCAGCAGCAGCGTGCCGAACATGCCCGGATGGCAGTAGGACAGGCCGCCGCCGGAGGTGTTCATCGGGAAGGTGCCGCCGGGAGCGATGCGTCCGCCCGAAACGAAGGCGCCGCCCTCGCCGCGCGCGCAAAAGCCCAACTCCTCGATCGTGTGCAGCACGAAGCTGGTGAAATGGTCGTAGATCTGCACCACGTCCAGGTCGTCGCGGCGCAGGCCGGCGGCGCCGAGCGCGCGCTCGGCGCAATCGCGGATTCCCGAGTCGAGCCAGTCGGGCAGCGACAGCGGCGTGAACTGGTGGCTGTGGGACGCGGCCGCGCCGAGCACCCGCACCGCCGGGCGCGCGAGGTCGCGCGCCCGCGCCCGCGTGGTCACCACCACGGCGCCGGCGCCGTCGGTGACCAGGCAGCAGTCCCGCACGCCCAGCGGCTCGGCGATCATGGGCGCGGCGAGCACCTCGGCCACGGTGAGGGGTTCGCGCTGGGTCGCCTGCGGGTTGAGCTGCGCCCACTTGCGCGCCGCAACGGCAATCTCGGCGAACTGCTCCCGCGTGCTGCCATAGCGGTGCATGTGCAGCTGCGCCGCCATGGCATAGAAGCCCAGCGGCAGCAACGGGCCGTACGGGGCCACGAACTGCCCGCGCGGCGAGCGCGGGTCCTCCGGGACGCCTCCCAGCTTGCGCGAGCGCTCGGAGGCCTGCAGGCTGGCGTAGGCCAGCAATGCCACCTCGCAGCGCCCGGCGCGGATCGCCTCGCAGGCATCGGACAGGTGCGAGAAGCTGGACATGCCCCCGAGATTGGTCGAGCCGGAGACGCGGGTGCGCACGCCCAGGTACTCGGCCAGCAGCAGGCTGGAGAAGCGGTCGTCGACGTGGGCGAACACCGCGTCGACGTCGGCAAGGCGCAGGCCGGCGTCGGCAAGCGCGTCCAGGCACTGCGCCGCCTGCGCCGCGAGCACGGTCGCGCCGCCGAGCGACCTCGGGTCTGCGGCGGCCACGCCGGCAATGACCGGCTCGCGCGCCGCGCTCACGCGCCGCCTTCCAAATGCGGAAAGTTGCCGGCCGCGCAGCGCGCGCTTAAAGTGCCGACCGCCATGGATGCGCTCTCCGGAATCAAGGTGGTAGATTTTTCCACGCTGCTTCCCGGCCCGCTAGCCGGCGCCATGCTGCGCGCCGCCGGCGCGGAGGTGGTCAAGGTGGAACGGCCGCCGCACGGCGACGAGCTGCGCGCCATCGGCCCGCAGCGCGACGGCCAGTCGGCCTTCTACCGCTGGCTGAACGAAGGCAAGCAGGTTCGCCTGCTTGACCTGAAGAGCGACCCCGGGCGCGCCGAAGCCCTCGCCCTGGCGGCGCAGGCCGACGTGCTGATCGAGCAGTTCCGCCCGGGCGTGATGGACCGGCTGGGCCTGGGATGGGAGGCGCTGCGCGCGCGCAATCCACGCCTGGTGTACTGCTCGATCACCGGCTACGGCGCCGGCGACCCGCGCTCGCTGGCGGCGGGTCACGACCTCAACTACCAGGCCGAGGCCGGGCTGGTCGAGCACGCCATGGGCGCCGGCGGCCTGCGCGCCGCGATGCCGATGCCCCTCGCTGCGGACATCTCCGGTGGCAGCTATCCGGCCGTCATGAACATCCTGCTCGCGCTGCACCTGCGCGAGCGCACCGGTCGGGGCGCGCGGGTGGACGTGTCCATGTTCCACAACCTGTTCGTGCTGCAGTACTGGGCGATCTTCTCCGGCATGCTGGAGGGCGCCTGGCCGCGGCCCTTCCAGGCCCGCCATACCGGCGGCTCGCCGCGCTACAACCTGTACCCGGCGCGCGACGGCCGCCTGATCGCCTGCGCGGCGCTCGAGGACCGCTTCTGGGCCGAGTTCCTCTCGTGCATCGGGCTGCAGGCGTGCGCCGGGGAGGACGACGCAGCGCTGATGGCGCGCGTCGGCCAGCGCATGCGCGAGCGCGACGCGGCCGAGTGGATGGCGGCCTTCGCCGGCCGCGACGCCTGCTGTGCGCTCGTGCTCTCGCGCGAGGAGGCCTGGGCGCGCCTGTGCTGGCGCGAGCCCGCCTTTCCGCTCTGCGTCCAGCCGGGCTGAGCGGCGTGGCACGGTCATGGCTTCATGGTTCCCGGCAGCCACATCACCAGCTGCGGGAAGACGGTGAGCAGGGCGATGACCGCGAGGTGCGCGACCACGTGCGGCCAGACGCCGCGGAACACTTCCTCGACCGGCCGGCCGGTGTAGCGCGCGACGACAAACACGTTCAGCCCGACCGGCGGCGTCACCAGCCCGACCTCGGCCAGCACCACCACCATCACCCCGAACCAGACCGGGTCGAAGCCGAGCAGCTTGATGACCGGCACCACCACCGGCACGGTGAGGATCAGGATCGCGACCTGGTCGACGAAGCAGCCAAGCAACAAGTAGATGCAGAAGATGAGGAAGAGCACCATCCACTTCGATAGCCCGAGCGAGGCGATCCAGGCCACCAGGTCGCGGGTGGCGCCGGTGAGCGCGAGGAAGTAGCCGAAGATGTGCGCGGTCATGATGATCGCGAGGATCATGCAGGTGGTGAGCGCGGTGCGGTAGGCGGCCTCGCGCATGGTCTTCCAGGACAGCCGGCCCGCCAGGCCGGTGAGTGCCAGCGCGCCGATCGCGCCGATGGCGGAGGCCTCCGTGGGCGTGCACACGCCGAGATAGATCACCCCCGTGACGCAGACGAACAGCAGCGCCATCGGCCCGGTGACCTTGAGCGAGGCGAACTTCTCGCGCCAGCTGTAGGCGCGCCCGACCGGCGCGCGCGAGGGGTCCTGCCACACCAGGAACAGCACCGTGCCGGCGATGACCGCGGTGACGATCAGGCCCGGGACGACGCCGGCGATCAGCAACTGGCCGATGCTGACGTCCGCGATCAGCCCGTACAGCACCAGCGCCACGCTGGGCGGGATCAGCATCGCCAGCGTGCCCGAGATGGCGACCACGCCGCAGGCGAGGCGCGGCTCGTAGTTGGCGCGCAGCATCGCCGGGATGGTGGTAGAGGACAGCGTCGCCGCAGCCGCAGTGCTCGAGCCCGAGATCGCGCCGAAGCCCGCCCCGGCAAGCGCGGTGGCGATGGCGAGGCCGCCGGGCATCCGGCCGACCCAGGCGGTGGCGGTGCGGAACAGGCCGTCGGCGACGCCGGACAGGATCACGAACTCCGCCATCAGGATGAACATCGGCACGGTGATGAACTCGTAGGCCGCGGCCGAGGAGACCGGCGCGGTCTCGAGCACGCCCAGCAGCACGCCGAAGTCGCCGATCCACACCAGGCCGACGACGCCCGCGGCGAAGAGCGCGAAGGCAATCGGCACCCGCGCCAGCATCATGGCGAGCATGAACGCGACCACCGTGCCGAGGATCATGGCTGCGGTTCCCGCTCCGGATTGCGCCCGTGCGGCGCGGTGAACAGGTGGATCAGCGCACGCAGCGTGATCGTGACCGCGCCCACCGCGACGATGCCGGTCTTGAGCCAGACCGGCCACTCGAACCGGCCGGGGATCACTTCGGCGCCGAGCGCGCTCGACCAGGTCGCCCGCAGCGCGACCCAGGACCACACCGCGAGGCCCGCGATCACCACCAGCCAGCCCGCGATCGAGATCGCGCGCGCCACGGGCGTCCAGCTCGCGGGCAGGGCGAGGTCGAGCGCCATGTGGTGGCCCGTGCGCAGCGTCTCGGAGAACGAGAAGTAGAGGATCAGGTTGATGAGGAAGATCGAGATCAGGTCGTAGGACCAGGGAATCGGCGCGGCGAAGGCGTAGCGCAGCACCACGTCGGCGCCTACGATCACCATCATCGCGATCACGGCCAATCCGGCGACGGCGGCGAGGACGCGGTCGAGCGCGTCCATCGCGCGTTGCAGGCCAGCCAGGCTCATGCCCCGTCCTCCCGCGCTCCTGGCGCGAGGCTGGACCCGAGATAGGCCTTCACCTGGATGTCAACGTGCCGCGCCATGGCGGCGGCGAGGTCCGCCGAGATGCCGCCGGCGAGCGATGCCTTGGAGGCGCGCAGCGCCGCGGGGGACTGCGCGATCACGCGCGCGAGCCAGTCCTCGCAGCCGGCGTCCAGCCGGTCCTCGGGGTAGACGGCGTTCACCAGGCCCAGCGCCTGGAGCTCGGGGGCGCTGTAGCGCCGCGCGGGATAGCAGGTCTCGGCGGCCTGCTGCCAGGTCATGATGCGGGGCAGCAGGTAGCCGCCCCCGGCCAGGCCGAGCTTCGCCTCGGGAAAGGCGAAACTGGAGCTGTCGGCGGCGATCACCAGGTCGCAGAACAGCGCCAGCGCGGCGCCGCCGCCCATCGCGCTGCCCTGGACGCGCGCAAGGATCGGCGGGCCCTCGAGCGCCATGCGGCGGTACAGGGCGAGGATGTCGGTCATGAAGCGGCGGAAGCCGGCCTCGCCGAGCGCGCGCAGCTCGGCGACGTCGGCGCCCGCGCAGAAGGACTTGCCCTCGGCGAGCAGGATGACCGCCGAGACGGTCTCGTCCGCCGCGGCGCCGCGCAGTGCGTCGTCCAGCGCGCGCACCAGTCCCGAGCCGAGGCGGTTGAGCCCGTCCGCCGAAGAGAGGCGCAGCTCGGCGATCGTGCGCCGGCCGCGCGGCACGGTGCGGACGCTGAGCGTGGTCACGCGCCGGTCCGCCCTAGAGCGGGTCCCAGCTGAACACGTCCGAGGTCCGCTCGAGCGGGGTGAAGGCAGGCCGCAGCGCCGGCAGCGCCACTTCGGCGATCGACTGCGCCGTCCAGCCCTCCGAGCGTGAGACCAGTCGCAGCGGCCGAGTCTGGCTGTAGACGTACAGTTCGTTCGCCCGCGCGCCGATCACCTGGCCGTTCACTTCCCGGGCAAGGTCGGAAAGCAGGAACGCGACCAGCGCGGCGATCTTGGCCGGCGCGGCCTTCTCCAGCTGGCGCAGGCGCTCGGCACCGCCCCTGCTCGAGGTGGGAATGGTCCCGGTCAGCCGGCTCATCGCGGTCGGCGAGACGCAGTTGGAGCGCACGTTGTAGCGCGCCATGTCGAGCGCGATCGACTTCGACAGCCCGACCACGCCCAGCTTCGCCGCCATGTAGTGGGCCTGCGCCAAGTTGCCGATGAGCGCCGAGCCCGAGGTCATGTGCACCATGGCACCGGAGGATTGCTCGCGGAAGTGCGGCGCGGCGGCGCGGCTGACGTAGAACGGGCCGTAGAGGTCGGTCTTCACCACCGCGTCCCAGTCCGCCGGGTCGAGCTGGTGGAAGATCTTGTCGCGCAGGATGGCGGCGTTGTTGACGACGCCGTCCAGGCGGCCGAAGGCGGACAGGGCGGCGCCGACCAGTCGTTGCGCGCCGACCCAGTCCGCGACCGAGTCCAGGCTGGCCACCGCACGGCCACCGCAGGCCTCGATCTCGCGCACCACCTCGGCGGCGGGTCCCGGGTCGCCGCCGGTGCCGGTCTCGCTCACGCCCGGGTCGTTGACGATCACGCTCGCGCCGAGCCGCGCGCACAACAGCGCGGTCTCGCGGCCGATGCCGCGGCCCGCGCCGGTGACGACGATCGACCTGCCCTGCAGGAGGCTCACTTGTACTTCTTGGTGGCTTCCGTGAACTGGCGCAGCGCTTCCGAACCCTGGCGGCCCTTGCGGTCCAGGTCCGCCGCCCACTCCTTTGCCACCGGCGCCAGCTCCGCGAGCAGCTTGGCCTTTTCCGCGGGCGGCAGCGCGGCGACTGCGGTGCCCTTCTCGCGCAGCTTCTCGGCGGCCTTGCGGTCGTCCTCGTCCAGCAGGCCGCAGGTGCGCCGGGTCGCCTCGACGCCCACGTCGGTCATGGCTTTCTGGACGGCCGCGGGCAGCTGCTTCCACTTGCGCTCGCTGATGCCGTAGGAGATCACCACGCTGCCGAAGTTCTCCCCGACCGTGCCGGACTTGAGGAACGGCGTGAGGTCGTACTGCAGGATGCTGGCCGCCGGGAAGATCGCGCCGTCGACGGTGCCGCGCGACAGCGCCTCATGCAGCTCGGTGGCGCTGATGCGCACCGGCACCGCGCCGATGCGCCGGATCGACAGGTCCATGCCCGGGCCGCTGGAGCGGATCTTGACGCCCTTGAAGGCGGCCAGGCTGTCGAGCTTCTGCCGCGCGTAGACCTGGTACGGGCTGAGCACCAGCATGAACAGCAGGCGCACGCCGTTGGGCACGTACTCCTGCCGGTCGATGAATCCGCCCGGGCGCACCAGGTCGAATGCGGCCAGCCCGCCCTGGCAGGAGCTGCCGAACAGCCCCGGCAGCTCGGACACCGTGGACAGAGGCAGCTTCTCGGCGACATAGGACGGGATGATCTCGCCCACGTCCGCGACCCCGGCCAGGGTGAGCGCGAGCATGTCCGCGGCCTTGCCCAGCTGCTGGCCGCCGAAGTACTGGAACGTCACCTGGCCGCCGGTGGCCTTGGTGACGCCGTCCATCCAGAACTTGGTGGCGTACTCGGGGATGTAGTGGCCGGCGGGATAGCGGTCGCCCACCTTGAGGTTGATCTTGTCCTGCGCCTGCGCGGCCGGCGCGGCCAGCAGGCAGGCCAGCGCCGCCGCCAGCATGCTTCGCATCGTGGTCATCTTGGCACCCACCTCCGATTCGATGACTGGACAGTACCGGGCGCCTCCCTATAATGTCAACATTGTGATATCGCATTCAGAATACTGAAATGACGCTGGCCGGCACGTCGCCGCTGTGGGAGCCCTGCGTCGAGGCCGGGTTCGTGCGCGACCTGCGCGCGTTCTGCGCCGCGCAGCTGGCCCCGGTCGCGGACGACATCGACGCGCGCGACTACTACCCGGTGGCGCCGATCCGCGCGCTCGCGGCGGCCGGTTACGCCAGCGTGTTCCTGCCCCAGCGCTACGGCGGCGGCGGGCGCGGCTTCCGCCATGCGCTGGCGGTGTTCGAGGAAGTCTCGTATTACAGCGCGGCGGTGGGCATCAGCCTGATCACGATCTTCCAGGCGCAGATGATGCTGCAGCTCTACGGGGCGGAAACGGTGCGGGCGCGGTACCTGCCGCAGTTCCCCGGCGGGCTGATCACCTCCTACGCGCTCACCGAGGCGAACCATGGCAGCGACATCCGCAGCCTGGACACCAAGGCGGTGCGCGACGGCGACGGCTGGCTGCTGCGCGGGGAGAAGTCGTTCATCACCTCGGGCTCGGCGGCCGAGGTGTTCGTGATCCTGGCCGAGACCGAGCGCGGCGTCACGGTGTTCCTCGTCCCGCGCGATACCCCGGGGGTGGGCATCCATCAGGGCCACAGCACGGCGACCTTCGGCCTGCGCAACGGGCCGCACATCGACCTGCGCCTCGCCGACGTGCGCATCCCGGCCGACCACATGATCGGCGAGGAGGGGCGCGGCGTGCGCCAGGCGGTCACCGTGCTGGACTACTCGCGCACCATGGCCGCCGCGATCAGCCTGGGCATCGGGCGCGCCGCGTTCGATGGCGCGCTCGCCCATGCCCGGCGCCGCAAGGTCTTCGACGCCACGGTGTTCGACATGCAGGGCATCCAGTGGTACTTCGCCGACGCGGTGACGCGCCTGGACGCGGGGCGGCTGCTCGCCTGCCGCGCCGCCGACGCGCTCAATCGCGGCGAGGACATCGCGCGCTGGGCAAGCCAGGCCAAGCTCTTCGCCGCCGGCGTGGCGACCGACGTCGCGGCGATGGCGGTGCAGGTCTGCGGCGCGCACGGCGTGCGCACCACCAGCCCGTTCGGGCGCTTCCTGCGCGACGCCAAGGCCTACGAGATCGCCGGCGGCTCGAGCGAGATCCTGAAGAACACCATCGCCAAGACCCTGGCGCGCCTGCCTGCGGGCGCCTGATGCTCCACCGTCTCACCGAACTCGCCCAGCGCCAAGGCACGGCGCCTTTCGTCGCGGGCCCGGGCGATCCGCTGTCCTTCGGCGCCTGCCATGACACGGTGCGGCGCACCGCCACCTGGTTGCGGCAGCAGGGCGTGGCGCGCGGGGACCGCATTCTCGTGGTGGTCGGCAACCGGCCGCTGTTCCTCTACCTCTGGCTGGGGGCTATGGCGGCGGGCGCGGTGCCGGTGCCCGCGAACACCGAACTCACCGCGGCGGATTACGGCTATCTCATCCGCCACAGCGGTGCGCGCCTGCTGCTCGCGGAGCGCGACCTCGAGGGCATGCGGCCGCAGGCGGACCCCGCCGGCGCGTGCCGGTTCTTGGCGCTCGACGAGGCGCGCCTGGAAGCCGAGACCCGGGGCCTGCCGGCGGCGGACCTGCCGCCGTCCGAACCCGCAGAGATCGTGAGCATCCTCTATACCTCGGGCACCACCGGCCGGCCCAAGGGCGTGACCATTCCTAATGAGTCCTACCTCGCGATCGGCCGAATGATCACCTCGGCCATCGGCATCACTGCGGCAGACCGGGTCATGGTGTTCCTGCCGCTGTTCCATGCCAACCCGCAGATGTACGCTGTCATGTCGGCGCTCACGGTGGGGTGTTCGCTGGTGCTGTGCCCGCGATTCAGCGTGTCGACCTTCCTCGACACCGCTCGGGCCAGCGGCGCTACTGGCTTCACCTACGTCGGTACTGTGCTCAGCATCCTCGCCAAGCATTTCGGCGAGGAGGCACCGGCTGCCACCGGCCTGCGCTGGTGCGTGGGCGGCGGCGCGCCCCCGAAGGTCTGGCAGCGGATCGAGACCGCGCTCGGCGTGCGCGTGCACGAGCTCTACGGCATGACCGAGACCGGCGGCATGGTGACCATCAACTCGCAGGCGAGGGCACGCTTCGGCTCGGTGGGAGCCGTGCGCGAGGACTTTGTCGTCGTGGTGGTCGACGATGGCGATCACCCGCTCGAGCCCGGCCGCACTGGCGAGATTGCGGTCCGGCCGCTGCAGCCGCACGTCATGACCGCCGGCTATTTCGAGCAGCCGGAGGAGACCGTCAATGCCTCGGGTAACCTTTGGTTCCATACCGGTGACCTCGGCCGCTTTGACGCCGACGGATTCCTTTACTTCGAGGGCCGCAAGAAGGATCTCATCCGCCGCGCGGGGGAGATGATCTCCCCGGCGGAGATCGAGCTCGCTGCGCTGTCGCACCCGTCGGTGCGCGATTGCGCTGCGGTCGGCGTGCCCGACGAGATCCTGGAGGAAGAGATCAAGTTGGTCGCGGTGCCGCGGGGGGCGCTCGACCCGCTGGCGCTGGTGCGCCATCTCGAGGAGAGGCTGCCGCGGCACAAGCTGCCGAGGCTGCTCGAGTTGGCCGAGGCGATCCTCAAGACTCCGACCGAGAAAGTGAAGCGCTTCGAGATGAAGATCGCGCGCGGTCCGGTGACCGACCTACGCCCGCTCCTGCGGGGCGCCTGAGCCCATGCCGCGCGCCGCGCGCCGTGCGCTGGACATTCTGGAGGCCTTTTCGCGCCAGCACAGGCCGATGACCGTGTCGGAGCTGGCACGCGAGATCCGGGTGCCGATGTCCACCTGCCATGGCCTAGTGAAGACCCTGGAGGGTCGCGGCTACCTGGTGGAAACGCCGCGCGGCGGCGGCTACTACCCCACTCGGCGCATGGCGCGCCTTGCTGCCGACTTAGAGCGCTTCGACCCGCTGCCAGCCTGGCTGCTGGCGCGCCTGACGAGGTTGCGCGACCAGTGCGGCGAGACTGTGCTGCTGGCGCGCCGCGTGCGCGACGAGGCGGTTTACGTCGAGATGATCGAGAGCAACCAGAGCCTGCGCTACATTGTTAAGGTGGGCGACCGGCGGCCGCTGCATTCCAGCGCCGTGGGCAAGGCGCTGCTGGGCGCCTTGCCGGAGGGGGAGCGCGAGGCGCTGATCGATCGGCTGCGCCTCACGCGCAGCACCGCCGCGACCCTCTCCTCGCGCGAGATGCTCGAAGCGGACATTACCCGCGGCGTGGGGCGCGGCTGGTTCGCGACCTATGGCGAATACATCGCGGAGACCGGCGCCATCGCCACCTTCGTTGTCATCGACAGGGAGGACTACGCCGCGGTCATCGCCGGGCCGATCGAGCGCATCCGGCAGCGCGAGCGCCGCCATGTCACGGCGCTGCTGGCGCTAAGGCGCGAGGCCGCCGCGGCCGGGGAGGGCGGCGCGCGCTAGACGGTGGCGATCGGCGTCGCAGGCGAGCCCACAACGCCGGGCAGCCGCAGCGGCGGCGCGGTGAGCAGAAACCGGCTCCGGCCGTGCTCGCGAAGCCAGCGGGCGAGTTCGCTCAGGTACCAGAGCTCGCCCAAGTGGATGCCGTTCTTGAACAGGCAGTGCTCGTGAAGCGGCAGCGCGGCGTGCGGCACCGGTTTATACAGGCTATGCGGGATGATCTCCACCGCGTAGTTGTCCGCGATCAGCGCCGCTAGGCCGCTCGCCGAGATCCATTCGAGCAGCTTGTCGTCGCGCCCGTCCAGCCCAGTGCAGGTCGCATTGAGCAGGTCAGCACGCGGCGCTTTGCGCATCTCAAGCAGCACGTCGGCAAAACCGGTGTAGAGGCACACCATGTCGCCCTTCTCGACCGTGACGCGATCGGCTTCCAGGACGCGCATCAGCTCGTCGTAGCCCAGCGCCCGGCGCTCGCGGCCGAAGTGGTGATACAGGTCGACCAGGACGCCACGGCCTTGGGCGCCGTGCTCAGCGAGGTGGTGCACGCCGAGGCGCGCGGCGTGCGAACCTTCGTAGCGCGCCCAAGGCTCGGCGGCAGGGTTCGCGGTTGCCGGGCGGATGTCCTCGCCGCCCCGGAATCCGTTGTAGAACACCACCTCTGGCACGCCGTCGCCGTTGGCATCGAACCTGCTGCCGATGTGGGCGAAACCGTCCCATTGCGTCGAGTACTGCAGCGTTAGCAGACCCACGTCGTCGCTACCGACATCGGTGTGCAACGGATTCTCGGTGTCGAACGTCCAGCAGAAGTTCTGCTGACCCGCGCTCCTGCCGTCGCGGTGTGTGGACGCGATGCGCGGTGGATGCCGGCGCGGGTTGAGGACGTTGCCGCCGGGGTAGTCGAGCGGCAGCGACAGGCAGAACGTGAGGTATTCCCTCACCTCAGCGATGCCCTCGCGCACCTTCTGCGCCGTCACGTAGTTCATGCGCCCACGCTGGTCGTCCGGGCCGAACTCGCCCCAGTTCGATCCCGGCGGGCGTTGCTTCCATCGGCTGCTCATGCGCCTTCCTCCTTGTTCTACTGTCGCATTTCAGTAGTGTCCCAACGTTATTCGAACAAATTCAGCTGATTGGCCGAATTGACGGCGATGGGCTCGGGCGGCGTCAATGTAAGTAGCTGATGCAATGGGGTTCGCTCGAACATGGTCAGGCTCAGGATTTGTAGGATTTCATACAGGCTCGCCGAGAGGTTGAGCCGCTTCTTGACGATGGCC
>JADLDQ010000301.1 GCA_020846575.1 Burkholderiales bacterium | reverse complement strand
GTCGCCGACATCAGCATGCCGGGGGTGCAGAAACCACACTGCACCGCACCGTGGTCGAGGAAAGCCTCCTGCAGCGGGCTCAGCTTCTCGCCATCGGCGATGCCTTCCACCGTGCGCACCTGCATGCCGTCGCATTCGACCGCGAGGGTAACGCACGAGAGCACCGGCCGGCCGTCGAGCAGCACCGTGCAGGCTCCGCAGGTGCCCGACTCGCAGCTCGCCTTGGTGCCGGTGAGGCCGGCGAGGTCGCGGATCGCCTCGACCAACGTCACGCGCGGCTTGACGGCGAACTCGCGCCATTCCCCGTTCAGGCAAAGCGAGATCACCTGCGCCGACGCCTTCAGCGCGGCGCGGTCTTCATTGCCGGTTCTCAGCATGGGCGCTCCTTCCCGCGTGCCCGCTCGAGCGCCTGCTCGAGCGTGCGGCGCAGATACACCTTCAGGTTGTCGGTCAGATGGCGCTTGGTGAAGCCGTGGTGCGGCAGCGGATTCGCCTCTGCCGCCGCCGCCGCGGCCGCCAGCGCGAGCCGCGCGTCGTCGGGCGCCGCGCCGGCGAGCAGGTCCTCGGCCTCCGGCGCCCGCACCGGCCGCTCGCGCACGGCGCCGAGCGCGATGCGCGCCTCGGCGCAGGTCTCGCCGCCGGCCGCGACGCGCATGGAGACCGCGCACACCGCCATGCCGAACTCCAGGCCGCCGCGCACGCTCGACTTGTGGAAGCCCCAGCCCCAGCGTGCCGGGAGGGGCGGGATGGTCACGGCGCGCACGAGCTCCGCGTAATCGAGGTTCAGCGGCCGTAGCCCGCTGCCGCTGTAGAGCTCTTCGATGGCGGCGCGCCGGGTTCCATTCACGCCGAGGATTTCGACCGAGGCGTCGAGCGCCACGAGCGCCGGCGCGATGTCGGACATGTGGACCGACCAGCAGACCTCGGGCTTGTTCCTCGGGAAGGGATAGCAGCACTCGCCGCCGCGCTTGAAGCAGGGGGCCGCGAACTGGTAGTCGTGGCGCTGATTGAGGTAGAGGCAGCGCGTCTCCTGGCAGAGGTTGCCGCCGAGCGTGCCCATCTCGCGTATCTGGTTGCCGCCGACGGCGCGGGCAGCCAGCGCGAGCATCGGCAGGCGTTCGCGAATCAAGTTCGCGCGCTCGAGGTCGGCCAGGCGGGTCAGGGCATCGATGCGGATCGAACCGTCGGCGTCCAGGCGCGGCGCCTCGGGCGCGAGGTCCTTCAAGCTGATGAGCGTCGCCGGCATGGCCAGCTCGGAGCGCATGCTCGGCACGAGATCGGTGCCGCCGGCGAGCAGGCGCCCGTCGCCGCCCAGGCGCGCAAGGCGGGCTACCGCGTCCTGCGCGCTGCTCGCCCGCTCGTACCCGAAGTCGAACAGGATCATGCCCGCCTTCCGCGGCAACGACCTGGCATCACGGGCGTCCCGGTAGAGTCAGTGACGATCCTAGATCAGGGGAATCGCAAGCCATCCGCCTTCACCTCGCGGACACTCCGTTTTCGTTTCTCGCACGCGGCTTCTCTCTAGTCGAGGTGCCGGTGCAGCCAGTCGATCATCCGTTGCACCTCCGCCATGCCGCCGGGGACTTTCTCCGGGATCTTGAGGAACTCGTGGTCGGTGCCTTCGAGGACCGATACGACGACCGGCACTCCGCTGCGCGCGAGCGCCCCGCCCATGAGCAGCGTGTGGCCGAGGAGCGCATCGAGCGCGCCGCAGGTCAGGTAGGTGGGCGGCAGCCGCGCCAGATCGGGGCTGAAGAGCGGGCTGACGAGCGGATTGTTCAGGTGCAGCGTGAAGTTCGGCCCGAGATATCCCATGATCGGCGTTTCGGTCGCCCCGGCCGAGTACCCGGGCTCGTAGAGCCAGCGCGCGACGTCCAGCACTGCGAACTCCGGAATCAGGGCGGCGAAACGCACCTCGGTCCCGGCGAGATCGCCGCCGTCGACCGCTTCCGGCGCGGCATGCAGCACGAGCGCCGCTGCGGCCGCCAGGTTGCCGCCCGCGGACGCGCCGCCGATGGCGAGGCGCCGCGGATCGCCCCTGAAGCGCGCGATGTTTCGCACCACCCAGCGCGCTGCGTACACCGTGTCCTCCAGGGCGCATGGGAACGGCTGCTCGGGCGCGAGCGCATAGTCGACATTCACCACCAGCAGGCCCGCTGCGGCGAGCCGCATGCCGAACTTGCGATCGCTGCTCGCGCTGCCGGAGAACCATGCGCCGCCGTGCAGGTGAATGACCACGGGAAACGGCCCCGCGCCTTTCGGTACGTAGATCTCGGCGCTGGGCGTTGCGCGCGCGGCGCCCTTGGGGCGCATCTCCACCGTCTCGTGGAACGCGCCGACTTCGGGCAGCGACTCGTTCAGGAAGTCGTAGGCGTGCGCGTTGCGCGCGCGGACCGCCGGCAGCCGGTCCGGCGACGGCAGGAGATTGATCGGCACGGGTCGGCCGAGGACCAGCGTGCGCCAGTAGGAAATACGCTCGGTCACGTCGCGCGTAGATTCTGCAGGATTCATGTCGGTAACCTGGGTCGGCCGGCGAACGGGCGAAACGAGTTCTCACTCCACGTCGCTTCTGCACTATATTCTATCCAATCCGATACCCCGGCAGAATGAGGAGAGCGCAAGAAATGAGCAACACAGGAACCCCGAAGGATAGCGAAAGCGCCCCGCGGGTGCTTCAGTTCCCGGACGTTTCGGACAGGAACGCCTGGAGGGCCGGTTCTGCCTTGCACGTCGCTTACCTGATTACACATGGCGATATGTCTCGCCTGCGTGCCGGCTATGCGTACCTCGACCCCGGACAGACGGTGTCGTTCTCGTTCGAGGAGCGTCCCCCCGAGGATTCGACCTTCAGGCACGTGGGGTATCTCGATGAAGTCTATTTCATCACGGCGGGAGAAGCGGAACTGCGGTGGAAAGACGCCGTGCTGCCCGTGAGGGCAGGGCAGATGGCGTACCTGTCCCGAGGCGAGCGTTACCGCCTGACCAATGTCGGGCACGAGCGCGTGGAACTGGCCTGGGCGTCGGTCTGGTTCACGCCCCGGTGAGTCTGTGATCCGTGCACGAGCGCCCTGCGGGCGTAACGCGCACCCGTGCGACTCGTGCGCAGCTTGCCAGCCGCTTGAGGCAATAGGAGCCATGGTCCCTCTTGAATCCCAGATGCCAGGGATGCAAGGCGCGCGCCTCGATCCGACGAAGAACACGCTGTCCACATTCCAGCACTGGGCGCGGCTCGCGCGCCGGAGGCGACTCAATGCGAGCGTTTCTCATTGCGAGAACAGGGGCGCAATCCATCACCGCACTTGAACCGCCGGCCGTGGAACGCCGCGGTCGAAAAAGGGGGGGCGAAACGAGTGCGGGATTGATTCCGAAACGCATCGTGACGGGCGTTTGCTTTGGGTGTAGATTCCCGACACCCTGCAACGAACCCCGAGGGAGGTTATCCGATGCGTAAGGTATTCACGCTGCTCGCCTTGGTTGCCGTGATCGGACCCTGGGGCGGGGACTCCCGCGCGCAGTCCTATCCGTCCAAACCGATCAAGGTCATCGTCCCCTATCCGGCAGGTGGTTCCGCCGATCTGGCGACCCGCGTGATCACGCAGAAGATGGGCGAGATGATGGGTCAGCCGTTTGCCCTCGACTTCCGTCCCGGGGCCGGCGCGCGCATTGGCGTGGAGGCGGTGGCCAAGTCGGCGCCCGACGGGTACACGCTCGGATTTACCACCCCGGCGCCGCTGTGCATCGCGCCGAGCGTGTTCAAGTCTGTCCCCTACGATCCGGTGAAGTCGTTCGAGCCGGTGGTCATGCTGACGCATGCGCCGTTCCTGGTCACCGTGGGTGCTTCGGTGCAGGCGACTACGCTGCGCCAGCTGATCGAGCGCGACAAGGCGGCCCCCGGCAAACTCAATTTCGTGTCGTTCGGCGTGGGTTCCATGCTGCAATTCATGGGCGAGAATTTCAATGCGGTTACGGGCACGAAGCTCGTCCACGTTCCCTACAAGGGTGCGGCACCGGGACTCATCGCGCTGCTCGGGGGTGAGGCGCACGTGATATTCGACCAACTGGCGTCGCTGAAACCGGCGAACTACAGCGCCGGGAAGCTGCGTGCGCTCGCCATACTCGCGCCCAAGCGGCTGGCCCAGCTGCCGGATGTGCCCACGGCCACCGAGCTGGGGTATAAAGGGATCGATGGTGCCGTGTGGAACGCCCTTATCGCTCCCGCGGGAACCTCGCTTGAGACCGTACGGCGGCTCAACGCCGTGGCGCAGAAGGCGCTCACCGACAAGAAGGTGGTGGAGGTGCTGGTCGATCAGAATGCGCAGATCATAGACGGCGGGCCGCCCGAGGTTCTCGCCGCCGCCATCCGCGACGATCTGGTCAAGTGGACGCGGATCATCAAGGCGACCGGCTTCAAGCCGGAGTAGGCGCGTCGCCCCGCGCCGTTTCGCCGCGTCCCGGGGCCTGTTGAAGCCCGGCAAGAAGCGCAAGGCAGGAACGAATCAGGATGCGGCGCCACGCGCGCTCGCGGCTGGCGCGAGATGTCCATTGAGTTGAGCTTCCGGCGCTGGCGCGCTGCGCGCCCGGGTGCGTGCCAGCGCGCCCTCTGGATCGATCAGGCGCTCGCGCTCGATTCGTCTGCCCCATGGCGCGCGCTCGAGGGCGAGCAGCGATTCGACGTGTGCGTCGTGGGCGGCGGCTTCACCGGACTGTGGACCGCGCACCGGCTGCGTGATCTCGATCCGGCGCTGCGCATCGCGCTCGTCGAGGCCGACGACTGCGGCACGGGCGCGAGCGGACGCAACAGCGGCGGGATGAGCCACTGGTGGTCCAAGCTGCCGGCGCTGCTGCAACTGCTCGGCCCCGAGGATGCGAAGCGCGTGCTGCTGGCGAGCATCGCGCTGATCGAGGATATCGAAGCCTTTCTCGGCGCGAACGGTATTGAATGCGAGTTTCGCCGCGTGCCCTCGGTATGGAGCGCAACCGCAACCGCGCAGGTCGGAGCGTGGAACGGCATGTTCCGTGCGGCGCAGACGCTGGGGCTCGCACCGCCGTACCGTGCGCTCGCTGCGGATGAACTGCGCGCGATGTTCGGCAGGGGGCCCTATTACGCCGGCGTGGTGGAGGAGCGTGCGACGCGCGTCCAGCCGGCCCTGCTCGCGCGCGGCCTGCGCCGCGCGGCGCTGGAGCGGGACGTGCAGGTTTTCGAACACTCACCGGTGTCGCGCATCCGCGGCGAGCCTGGCCGGCTTGTCGTGCATGCCGGGAGCGGCCGCATCGTCGCCGACAAGGTGGTGCTCGCGGCGAACGCCTGGATGGCGCACCTGCCGGAGTTCAGATCCTCCGTGGTGGTGGTTTCCAGCGACATCGTGATCACCGACCCGATCCCCGAACTGCTGGACCGGCTGGGGATGCGCCAGCGCCCCGGCGGCGTCAATTCTCGCCAGATGCTCAACTACGGCGGGCTCACGCCGGACGGGCGCGTCTATCTCGGCCGCGGCGGGGGCACGCTCGCCTTCGCGGCGCGCATCGGCCCGGCCTTCGACTGCTCGCCCAGGCAGGCAGCCGAGGTGATGGAGGATTTCCGCTTTCTCTTTCCGGAACTGCGCGAGGTTCCGCTCGCGCGCGCCTGGGCCGGGCCGGTGGAGCGTTCGACGACGGGCCTGCCCTGGTTCGGCCGCCTGCGCGCCGATGCGCGCGTGCATTACGCGATGGGCTATTCGGGACACGGCGTGGCGGCGAGCGCGTTGGGCGGCCGCATCCTCGCCTCGCTGGTGCTCGAGCGCAGCGACGAGTGGACCTCGCTCGCGGAGTGTTTCCAGCGCGCGCGCCGGGGCCGCTATCCCCCCGAGCCGCTGCGCTATCTCGGCGGGCGCATGGTTCGCGCCGCCGTAGCGCGCAAGGAATTGGCCGAACGCGAGGGCAGGCGCCCGGCGCGGCTGGACAAGGCGCTCGCGCGCCTTGCGCCGGCAACCATTACCGATTCGCGCCGGCACGCACCCTGAGTGCGCGCCGGCGCGGGAACGCCCAGGTCGCGCAAGAGGGGCGGATCGCTCGACTTACAGCGTGATCACGGCGAATTTTTCCAGCGCATGGTCGATCTCGAGGACATACGGCACGCCCTTCTTGAGATCGATCACCACGCCGGGGAGCAGCGCCACCACGCCATCCGCGTAGCGCAGGCGGCCGCTGCCGGCGTAGACCACGAATACCTCCGACCACGGCATGCCGTTCGGACGCTCGTAGCGGCCGGGTTCGGCGCGCCACTTTGCCAGCCGGTGGGCTTGCGCACCGCGCTCGGCCGCCACCGCCGAGCTCGAGGTGCCCGGCCCTTGCGCGATCGGCCGCCAGTCGACCGTTGCTCCGCTGAGAAGGAACGTGTGGTTCATGATCGGCGTCCTCGACGGTTCACCAGGGGCCCAATCCGAATCGCAATCCGCAGCGCCGGGCGGTGGCGATCCAGGGGGCTCGGCACGGTTGCGGCGCTGTCGTGCCCGAGGAGCGGCGGCGATACGGCGGAGCGCGGCAGCATCGTCCAGGCGACCGGCATCGAGTCCGGGCAGGCGCAGACGGCGCTGCGGCGAATCGGTTCGATCGCCGTGCGGCGGATCGAGGAGCGGATGGCGCCGGCCGGACTT
>JADLDQ010000300.1 GCA_020846575.1 Burkholderiales bacterium | reverse complement strand
TCTGGTCGGCGGTGTAGGCGCCTGCAACCGCAAGCGCGGCGCGGGCGTCGCGGTCCGCGGCATGGCTGCGCCGCGCAGCGCGGACCGCAGTCGCGGCACGCCTGGCTATTTCAGGCTCGATCGAGCAAGCGAGTCTCATTACCTCCGAATCGAGCGTCGCGGTGGGCGGCTCGGGGCGTGGACTTGCGCGCGCATCGGAGTATCCTCGGGTAGCCCGTCCCGGGCATCGGCGCACCTTCCGGGGACACCCGATGAACGCATCGACGACACGGACCTTGCCCTCGGTCTCGCGCGCAGCGCTCGCCGCGATCCTGGCGGCATCGAGCGCGGCGTTTGCCGGCGCTGCGCTCGCGCAGAAGGCCTACCCGTCCGCAATCCTGCGCCTGGTCATCCCGTTCGCGCCCGGCGCCGGCCCGGACGCGTACCTGCGGCCGTTCGCGCTGAAGCTCTCCGAACAGCTCGGCCAGCCGGTGGTGGTCGAGAACCGCGTGGCCGGCGCCGGAGTGCTGTACCTGATTCAGGTCGCTCGGGCGGCGCCCGATGGGCACACCCTCACCGTGATGACCAATGCCAACCTGATCCAGAAGAAACTCCAGCCCACGCTCGGGTTCGATCCCATCGGCGAATTCGCGCAGGTCTCCAAGCTCCTGACCGGAGCGCCGGTGCGGGTCGTCGCTTCCAACTGGCCGGCGCACACCCTGGCCGACCTGCTGGCGGTGGCCAGGGCGTCCCCGGGCAAGCTCAATTACGGATCGGGCGGAATCGGCACGCCTTCTCACCTCGCCGGCGCCACGCTGCAGTCGCTCACGGGCATCGATACCGTGCACATCCCGTTCAAGAACCCGAGCGACGTCGTCCCCAACCTGCTGCGCGGAGACCTGCATTTTGCTTTCCAGATCGCCAGCTTCGCCATCCCCATGGTCAGAGGGGGAAAACTGCGCGCGCTGGGCGTGGCGAGCCGTGCGCCGATGCGCGACCTGCCCGAGGTCGCGGTGCTGGGCGCGGTGCTGGGCAACGACCTCATGGCGCAGGACAACTGGGTGAGTCTCGCCGTGCCGGCCGCCGTTGCGCCGGCGCTGGTGAGGCGCTTGCATCGCGAGACGCTTACGGCACTCGCCCACCCGCCGCTGGTGAAGCAGATCCAGGCCGGTGGAAACACCGTGGCGCCCAGCGCCAGCCCGGAGGAACAGACGGCCTACATTAAGGATGAATTCGAGAAGTGGGGCCAGATCGTCAAGCTCTCCGGAGCGAAAGCCGAGTGAGTCCGGCGCCCGGCGCGCCCGCCGCACTGACAGGGGGCAGCCTCAGGCGCGCGTGAGCCGCACGCGCGCGCACAGATCCAGGTTCAGATTCGCCGGGCTGGAGTGAGCCCAGTCGAGCTCCAGCAGATCGTTGAAGCGCACACCCTTGCCCTTGGCGATCGGCAGGGCGTTGGTCCAGTGCCCGGCGCACGCACCCACTCCCAGTCCTTCGGGGTGGATCGTCTGGGTGAGGCGCACGCGACCTTTCACGCGGCGGCCGTTCTCCGATTCGACCCAGACGCTGTCGCCGCTGGCAAGGCCCTTGCGCCGGCCGGCTTCCTCGTTGATGGCGATCAGATACGACAGCGGATCGATCTGCGCCGCCTCGTCCAGCCAGGGGTTCTCCAGGGTGTAGCTGTTGGTGTGCAAGGTGGCGCGGTAGTAGAAAGCGTACAGGTCGAACCCGTCGCGGCCGCACTGGTGCGAGGCGCACGGCAGCCAGTCGGGTACCGGCTCGAAGTACTCCAGGGGGATCTCCAGGCCGCGCGGGGTGCAGATGCCCGACAGTTCGCGGCCCATCGCCGGCATCCATTCCCAGTAGATCGGCACGCGCACGTCGACGAAGGCGCGCCAGTAGACCTCCTCGGGTTTCTTCTTCCACTTGACCAGGCCGTGCCGCTTGAACCAGTCCAGCCCGCGACCGGGCCCGAACTTGTCCTTGAGCTCGTGATCGCAGATCTCGGTGTAGCTGTACCTGCGCGCGCCTTCCAGGCGATACGGCGGGTGCAGGTCGAGCACCGCGGTGTAGGCCGCGGTGACCTCGGCGCGGAAGCCGGCGCGGTCGGCGAGTTCCAGCAGCACGTCGGCGACCGGCCTGCGCTGGCCCGCGGGCTCGAGCACGGGCTGGCGAATCGGCCAGCACCACTCGCCCATCCCCGCCGGGTGGCTGAAGATGAACGGGAAGTTCGAGCGCGAATCGAGCGTCTCCAGGTAGCCGCAGTCGGGCAGTACGATGTCGGCGAATTCCGAGGTCTCGGTCAGGAACACGTCGATCGAGACGATGAACTTGTACTTCACCAGCGATTCGGCCACCGCGTCGCGGTTGCCGATGCTCATCAACTGGTTGGTGCCGAAGTTGATCATCACCTCGGGCCGATAGGGAAGCTCGAGCTTGTCCCACACCTCGTCCTGGTCCGAGGAGTTGAGGAACACGTTGATCATGCTCATGGGGAACATGTCGCGCAGCCCCAGTTGCTGCGGCATGCGCGGCTTGCCGACCGGGTACGGCCGGTGCAGCGACATCCAGGAACCGGCGATCATCAATCCGTCGGGGTCCGGGGCGGGCGCGTAGCGCACGCGCCCCGTTTCCGGGAATCCGTCGCAGGCCGGGTTGTACCCCAGGCAGCCGCCGGCCACGTCCGCCGCGCCGACGAGGTGGTTGAGCAGGTCGACGGCGAGGAAGTTGTACAGCGAGTTCTTGTGTCCCTGCGAGCCGCGGAACGCGATCGCCGCACCCGGCCGGTAGGGCACCGTGACGCCGTCGATCACGATGCTGGAGCCCACGCGCGCCTCGCGGGCGAACTCCGCTGCGAGGCGCCGGATGGCGTGCGCCGGAACGGTGCTGATGCGCTCGGCGTGCTCCGGGGTGTACTTGCGCAGGTGCTCGCGCAGCACGGCGAACGACGGGGTGCACGCCTGCCCCTGCGCCTGGTACTCGCCTTCCAGAGCCATGTCCGCCGCGGCCACCGCGTCGAACGGCCGCGCGGCCAGCGCCGCGCTGTCCCACACCAGCGGCTTGCCGCTCGCCGCGTCCCGCACGTAGGCCTTGTCGGCGCCGACCAGGTACGGCGCGTTGGTCTTGGCCTTCAGGTACGGCGCGTCGATGACCTTGAGTTCGTTGGCGAGCAGGTTGCACATGGCGAGCGCCACCGCGGCATCGGTGCCGACCCGGATCGGAACCCATTCGGTCGCCTTGGCGGCGGTGAAGTTGCACATCGGATCGACCACCACCATCCTCATGCCGCGAGCGCGTGCGTCGGCCGCCATGCCCATGTTGGAATTGGCCGCGTGCCCGGCCGAGTGGCCCTTGGAGGCGCCGAAATAGACCGCGTAGTTGCAGTACTGGAAATCCGGCAGGATGCCCCACGAGGCGTGCATGATGCCGCTGATCAGGTGCGAACCGTTTCCGCAGTGCAGGCCGCCACCCGCCGCCGAGGTGTTCAAGGTGCCGAAGGCGCTGGCGAATGCGTAGAACGGGTAAAAGCTCGAGGTGAGCGTGGTGGTGCGCATCACGACCAGCTTGCGCGGGTCTTGCGCGCGCACGCGCTTGAGGTGGCCGGCGACCTCGTCGAGCGCCTCCTCCCAGGAGATCTCCTTCCACCCGGGGTCAATGCCGATGCCTTTCAGCGGGTTGGTGCGCCGCAGCGGTACGTTCAGCCGGTTGGGATCGTAATGGGTCGCGATGCCGCTCACGCCCTTGGCGCACAGGCGCCCCTTGCCGACCACGCTCTGCGGGTTGCCTTCGATCTTGACCACCACCCCGTCGTGGCGGTGCGCCAGGATCGAGCACGACCCGTAGCACAGGCTGCACGACGAGGGCACCCAGCCGTCGTCGTGCGCGACCGGAACCTCGCTGGACTGACTTCGCATAGCCCTGTCTCGCGTCATTCGATCCAGCGCAACGGTATGGGGCGCGGCGGCGCGGCGCTTGACCTAGGTCAAAGCGAGCCGGGTTTGCGCGGCAGGGCCGCGGCGGGTACGCCTCGGTTCACCTGCCTGGCGGTCGGACGCGAGGGCGCGGCGCCCACGATGCGCCCGTGGCCTGCGGCGCGAGGTCGTGCTCGAGATCGCACGCAACGCTTCTGGCGCAGACCGGTCCAGCGCTGGGCGAGGCGCCCGGGTGGTGCTCGGGGAGTGTATGATCGGCGCAGGAGGAGGACTTGGCGATGACGCTCGACGTGCCGCCGTTGCGGTTCAGCCACGTGGGGATGTTCGTGCGCGATGTCGAGCGCATGGCTGCCTTCTACAAGGAGGTGCTCGCCTTCGTCGAGACCGACAGAGGGCCGACGCGCGGTTACTACGTGGTGTTTCTCACGCGCCATCCACACGCCCATCACCAGCTGGTGCTCTCCAGCGGGCGGCCGGACTCCTCCGGCCACACCCATGCCATCCAGCAGTTGTCGTTCATGGCCGACGACCTGGAAGGCCTGCGCCGCATGCAGCGTATCGTGTCGGCCCGCAGCGACGTGAGCGACATCGCGCCAAGAGATCACGGCAACGCCTGGTCGCTGTATTTCCGTGACCCGGAGGAGAACCGCATCGAGGTCTACCTGGACACGCCCTGGCACATCGCCCAGCCCCACCACGTCGTCCTGGATCTGGCGCTGAGCGACGAGGAGATCCACCGCCGCACCGAAGCGCGCGTGCGCGCCGACCCGAGTTTCAAGCCCATGCCCGAGCGGCACCGGGAACAGGCCGAGATGCTGCGCGCGATGGGAACCGCAGTGCGCGCCTGATGCCGCGTGCGCTCGCCGGGCGCACACCGGATCATGCGAGGGTCGTTGCGAAGTCATGGTCGGGGCCGGGCGGCACGCGGCACGCCGCACCAAGCGCAAGGAACGGGATGATGAAAAGTACGATCGCTGCGGCGCTGGTCTCGATTGCCTCGTTGGGTGCCTGCGCGGCGCTCGCGCAGAGCTGGCCGCTCAAACCCGTGCAGTTGATCTTCCCCTGGCCGCCGGGCGGCGCCGATGCGCTGCCGCGCGCGCTGGCCGAACGCGTGAGCCAGGTACTCGGGCAAGCGCTGGTGTTCGAGAACCGGCCGGGGGCCGGCGGCACCATCGGGCTGGCCGCGGTCGCGCGCGCCGCGCCCGACGGCTACACGCTGGCGATCACCGACATCACCAGCCACGCCATCAGCGGATCGCTGTACAAGAAACTGTCCTACGAGGTGGTCAAGGACTTCGCGCCGGTGGCCATTGCGGCGCGCACGCCCGTGGCGCTCGCCGTGATTCCAGGCATCGGCGTCAAGACTTTCCAGGAACTGGTGGCGCTGGCGCGCAGCCAGCCGGGCAGGCTGAACTTCGCTTCTTCCGGCAACGGCGCCATCACCCATCTGGCCCTGGAGCGCCTCAAGCGCATGGCGGGCCTGGAACTGGTGCACGTCCCGTACAACGGCAGCGCGGCCGCCGTGGCCTCGCTGCTGGCCGGAACCACCGTGGGTACCTTCGCCAGCCTGCCTTCGGTCGTGTCGAATGCGCGCGCGGGCAAGCTGGTGCTGCTGGGTGTCAGTTTCACCCGGCCGATTCCGCAACTGCCCGACCTGCCGCCGATCGCGCAGCACCTGCCCGGCTTCGACATGGGGCTCTATCAGGGGGTGCTGGCGCCGGCCGCAACACCGCGCGCGGTGATCGATCGAGTCCACGCGGCCGTGGAGCGTGCGCTCGACGACGAGCGGGTCAAGGTGGTGATGCAGCGCGCCATGTTCGAGCCGGTGCGCATGAGCCCCGAGCAGTTCGGCGCATTCATCCAGAGCGAGGCGAAGTCCTGGGGCGCGCTGGTGAATTCCCTGGGGTTGACGCTCGATTGATGGACCAGCTCGCGGCGCACATGCGCAGGCTGTTTCTCCTGGCCGCGACGCTGTGCTGTGCGTCCGCGCTCGCGCAGGGCTATCCGCAAAAGCCGGTGCGCGTGGTGATACCGGTGCCGCCCGGCGGCGTGCAGGACCTCCTGGCACGCGGCATCGGGCAGGATCTGGGCAGGCTGTGGGCTCAGGCGGTGATCGTGGAGAATCGTCCCGGCGCCGGTGGCGTGGCCGCCGCGGACGCGGTCGCAAAGTCCCCCGCGGACGGCCATACCATCCTCATGTCGGACGAGGTTCCCCTGGCGATCACGCCGCTCTTGCTCGCCAAGCTGCCCTACGACCCGCTGGCCGATTTCGCGCCCGCGCTCGCGCTGGTGCATTCCTCGCACGTGGTGGTGGTCGCCGGCGACTCGCCGATCAAGACGCTGCAGGAGCTGATCGCCGCTGCGCGCGCGCGCCCCGGCGAGATCAACTTCGGCAGTTTCGGCGTGGGCAGCACCGCGCATCTCAATACCGACGAATTCGGATCGCTCGCCGCAATCCGCATCACCCATGTGCCGTACAAAGGCGGCGCGGACGTGATGCAGGGGCTACTGCGCGGCGACATTCAGTTCGCCATCACCGGACTGACCCCGGCGCGGGCGCTGCTCAAGCAGGGCCGGGTGCGGGCGATCGCCTACACCGGCGAGCGGCGCCTGCCACAGCTCGCGGAACTACCCACCGTTTCGGAGTCCGGCGTAAGCGGATTCCGCACGCGCTCATGGTTCGGCTGGATGGTTCCGGCGGGCACGCCGCGCGCGGCCGTGGATCGGATCGCGGCCGATGCGGGCCGGGTGATCT
>JADLDQ010000299.1 GCA_020846575.1 Burkholderiales bacterium | reverse complement strand
GCGTGCCTGTTGGCTTCCGCGAGCGTCGGATAGATGTGAATGGTTCGCAGCAGTTTTTCCAGGCCGATGCCGTGCGTCATGGCGGCGACGAACTCGACGATCAGGTCCGCGGCGTGCTCGCCTGCGATCGTGGCGCCCAGTATCCGGTCCCTGCCGGGCGCCGTCAGCACCTTCACCAGCCCATGCGCCTCGCCGTCGGCGAGCGCCCGGTCGAGATCTTCCATGGCGAAGAGCGTGACTTCGTACGGGACTTTGTCGCGCCGGGCCTCGGTCTCGTTCAGCCCCACGCGGGCGACTTCTGGGTCGGTGAACGTCGCCCAGGGAATCACCGAGTCGTCGACTCGGAATTTGCGAAAGCGGCCGAACAGGGCGTTTGCGACTGCGTACCCGGCCTGGTGCGCGGCGGCATGCGTGAAGGGGTAGGGACCGGCGGCGTCGCCGCAGGCGTAGATATTGGGGTACAGGGTCTGAAGGTACTCGTTGGTCTGGATCGTGCGCCCCGCGTTGAGCGGGATGCCCAGCTCCTCCAGGCCGTAGCCGCCGGTGTTCGCGACCCGACCGAGCGCGCAAAGGACCTGGTCGAAGGCGATGCGCACCTCGCGTCCCTCGTACTCGGCGAGCAGAATCTTCTCTGCGTTCTCCTGCCGCAACGCCCTGGCCTCGTGGTCGAGGCGCAGGTCGATGCCTTCCGCGCGGAATCGAAGCGCGAGACGCTCGGAGAACTCGGGATCCTCCCGGGCGAGAAGGCGCGGCAGCTTTTCGACCTGCGTCACCCGGGTGCCGAAGCGCGCGAAGCACTGGGCGAGCTCGCAGCCGGCGGGACCGCCGCCGAGCACCAGCAGCCGCCGCGGCAGCTCGCGCAATTCCCACACCGTGTCGGAGGTCAGGGCGCCCACCTCGTCCAGGCCGGGAATCGGGGGCAGGAAGGGGCGGGCGCCGGCGGCGATCACGATCGAGCGGGTGTGCAGCGTGCGCGTGCCTCCGGCATTGCTCACCTCCACGGACCAGGGCGAGCGGATCCTCGCCTCTCCGCGCAGGCACTCCACGCCGAGCGCCGTGTAGCGCTCCACCGAGTCATGCGGTTCGACGGCCTTCACCACGCGCTGCACGCGCTCCATGACTTGCGCGAAGTCGCACGCCGGGTCCACCGGGCGGATGCCGAATTCGCCGGCGCGCCGCATCCGGGCCAGCAGCCGGGCCGAGCCGATGAGCGCCTTGGAAGGCACGCAGCCGGTGTGCAGGCACTCGCCTCCCATGCGGTGCTTCTCCACCAGGGTGACCTTCGCCTTCGCCGCCGCAGCGACGTAGGCCGCCATCAGCCCGGCGGCGCCCGCGCCGATCACCACCAGGTTGCGGTCGAAACGCGCCGGCCGGCGCCAGCGCGCGTACACCCGGCGCGCCTGGCGGGCCTCGATTCCCTTCCTGGCGATGAGCGGGAAAACGCCGAGCAGGGTCAAGGCCAGCGCCAGCTCCAGCGAGAGCCGGAACTCGGCGAGTGTGGTCCCCGCGTAGACGTAGACGGCGGTGCCGGCGAGCATGCCCGCCTGGCTCACCCAGTAGAAGGTCCAGGCGCGCATCGGTGTGAGCCCCATGGCGAGGTTCACGAGGAAGAAGGGAAAGACCGGCACCAGCCGCAGCGCGAACAGGTAGAACGCGCCCTGCGTTTCGAGGCCGCGGTCGATTCCCCGCAGTCGCTCCCCGAAGCGCGCCCGCACCCAGCCGTGCAGGATGAAGCGCGAGGAAAGGAATGCGAGCATCGCGCCCAGCGAGGATGCGAAGGAGGCGAGCACCGTCCCCCACGCGAACCCGAAGATCGCGCCTCCGGCGAGCGTCATCACCGCCGCCCCCGGCAGCGACAGCCCCGCCACCGCGACGTAGAT
The DNA here is from genome assembly GCA_020846575.1 of Burkholderiales bacterium. Classification (GTDB taxonomy): domain Bacteria; phylum Pseudomonadota; class Gammaproteobacteria; order Burkholderiales; family SG8-39; genus JADLDQ01. Next base: position 1,281 of record JADLDQ010000299.1, on the reverse strand, counting down.
GCCGAAGTAGGTCGCGGCCGAGGCGTAGGGCCGGGCGCGCACCAAGGACTCGATCGCGGACTGATGCGCCCTGAAGTAATCGAGCGAAAAGTAGCGCTCGAGCCCGAACGCGAAGAACGCTGCGACCAGCGCGACCATCGCCGCGAGGAGCGCGAGCCGCGCCCGTGTCATTTTCGGAATATCCGGCTCGGCGCTGGAGCGGGAACCGGGCGAGGTCCGGGCGCCGCGCGGAGCATGCTCGCCCCCGTTCAGGCGGTGAGCGCGCCGCCGCAGCTCGAACCCTGTCCTGCGGTGCAACCGTAGCAGTGGTCTCTGACAGCGATCGGATTGTCCGGGAGGTCCTCGCCCAGCAGCTCGCGCAAGTGCGCGCGCGGCCGGCCGCGGCGTCGCAGCGGCAGCCCGAGCATCTGGTTGAAGTCGCAGTCGTAGGCGTACCCGCGCCAGTCGACCGACAGCAGCGTGCGGCACATCAGGGATTCGAGATTCTGCGGCTGGTGGGCGCTCCTCAGCAGCGTCATATAGTGCTCGAACCGCCCCTGGGAGACCAGCATGCTGCCGAAGCGCTGGATGGGCATGTTGGCGAGCACGAACAGCCGGTCGAAGACGATCCCGAAGTGTTCGTGAAGATGCCGGCGGTAATCGGCCTCGAGGCGTTCCTGCGAGGGCGCAAGCTTGGGCCCCGGCGGGTTGTAGACCAGGTCGAGCGCGAGCCCGGAACCGGGCTGGCCGTAACCGAGCGCGTTGAGCGCACGCAGCACGCGAATGCTCGCCTCGAATACGCCCGCGCCGCGCTGCGCGTTCACGTTCTCTTCGAGGTAGCAGGGCAGCGAGGCGACGATCTCGACGCGGTTGGCCGCGAGGACGCGCGCGGTATCTTCCTGGCCTGGCTGCTCGAGGACCGTCAGGTTGCAACGGTCCATGACATGCACGCGCCGTTCGCGCGCGCCGAGGACCAGGGTGCGGAAACCGGGATTCAACTCGGGCGCACCGCCGGTGATATCGAGGGTGGTCGCGCCGCTGGCGCCGAGAAAAGCGAGGACCTCGGACAGCGTCTGCGCGTCCATCGCCTCGGTGCGCGAGGGGCCGGCGTTGACGTGGCAATGCACGCAGCTCTGGTTGCACCGGTAACCCAGGTTGACCTGCAGCGTCTGAAGGCGAGCGCGCCGTACGGCGGGAAAGCCTGTGGCGTCGAGCCTGTGCAAAGTGGCGTGCATGCGAGGTTCCTGCGCGGGATCGCCGGCGCGCTGCCTGCCGGTGAGGATGAAGTCGAGACCGGGCGGC
>JADLDQ010000298.1 GCA_020846575.1 Burkholderiales bacterium | reverse complement strand
GTGCGCTTGAACACGGTCAGGTTGCTCGAGCCGCAAAGCGCCGCGCTGCACAGCACCGCCTGCGTGCAGTGCGGCACCGTCGTGGTTTTCGCGGTGTTGGAATCGACGATCGAAAGATCCTTTAGGCCGGCCATGTTCACGCACTCCTTGTTTTCCGATGTCAGCGAAACTTCAGTGATCCTGCGACCGTATCGATCGAGCCCAGACGCGCGTGCGCGTGCGGCGAGCGCACGACGCGCGTGTACGCGACACCGCGCGGCGAGAGATCGTCCGCAAAGCGGCCCCGGCCCATGAGAAAGCGCTCGTCTTCGAGGCGCGGTAACGCCTCGCCCATACCCGATTTCGACATGCGCGCCATCATAAGACCGATGATGTTTTCACGAAACATGCGCATGCCGGTATTCCGGGATTCCCGCCTGCCCGGACCCGCGGCCGCAGGCCGCAGCAACAGATGCAGGCACCCAGGACCGCCGCTGGCCGGGACTTGCGATGACGGTACAATGCCGGCGACTTCAAGGGGGAAAGACCGGCCATGAAAACCGTCAACCGATTCGCCCTGCTGTTTGCCGCCGTGCCGGCGCTCGCCTGGGCGCAGCAGCAGGTCACCATCGTCACCTCGTTCCCGAAGGAGCTGACCTCCGCCTACCAGCGCGACTTCGAGAAGCGCAATCCGGGCGTCAAGGTCGAAATCCTCAACAAGGCCACCCCGGCCGGGGTCGCCTACGTACGCGAGACGCGACCGGGCGAGCGTCCCGACGTGTTCTGGGCCTCGGCGCCGGACGCCTTCGAGGTGCTCGCCAAGGAGGGGCTGCTCACCAAGTACGACCCGGGCATCAAGGGCATCCCGAACAAGATCGGCAACTACCCGATCAACGACCCGCAAGGCTTCTACCGCGGCCAGGCGCTGGCGGGCTACGGGATCATGTGGAACACCCGCTATCTCGCAGCGCGCAAGCTGCCCGCGCCGCGCGAATGGGCCGATCTCGCCAAGCCCGTCTATTTCAGCCACGTCTCGACCTCCTCGCCGTCGCGTTCCGGCACCACGCACCTCACCATGGAGACCATCCTCCAGGGCGAGGGCTGGACCAAGGGCTGGGAGCAGATTCTCAGGATCTGCGGCAATTCCGCGGCGATCACCGAACGCAGCTTCGGCGTGCCGGACGGCGTCTCGAACGGGCAGTTCGGCATCGGCCTGGTGATCGACTTCCTGGGGCTGGCGCCCAAGAACTCCGGCTTCCCGGTGGAGTTCGTGTATCCGAGCGTCACGGCCATCGTTCCGGCCAACATCGGCCTGGTGAACGGCGCCAAGAACGCGGAGCTGGGCCGGCGCTTCATCCATTACTCGCTCTCGCCCGAAGGGCAGGCGCTGCTGCTCGAGAAGGCCATCAGCCGCCTGCCGGTCCTGCCGGAAACCTACAAGAGCGCGCCCGCCGGCTACCCGAACCCCTACGCCGGGAACATCAAGGCGAAGGTGAACTTCGATTCCGAGCTGGCCGAGAGCCGCTACTACGTGGTGTCCTCGGTGTTCGACCATGCGATCACCTTCCGGCACAAGGAGCTAGTCGTCGCGACGCGCGCCATACTCGAGGCGGAGAGAAGGCTCGCCGCGAAACCGAGCGCGCAGGGCGCGCAACGGCTCGCCGAGGCGAAGGCGGTGGCCTACACCCCGGTGGTGGACGAGTCGAAAGTCCGGGACAAGGAGTTTCTCGCCCTGTTCAGCGACACCAAGCGCGACGCCGCGCGCACCAAGCGCGTCACGGCGCTCGAGGAGCACTGGGCGAACGAGGCGAAGAAGAACTACGCGCGAGCGGCGGAACTCGCCAGCGAGGCCGGGCGGCTCGCCAGATAGCGCGGCATGCCCGGTCGCAGCCGCCCGCGCGCGCCCGAGCCGGCGGGCCGCCCGCCGCCGCCCTGTGCCTCGCCCGCCGCGGTCGCCGCGGCCGCCGCGGCGCGGGCTCCCGGCGGCGCGATCGATGCGGGCGCATGAGCGCCCGGTTCACCTGGGCTCAGGCCGCGGTCGCGCTCGCGATCGCGGCCTTTCTGTTCGCCTTCCTGATCTGGCCGGTGATGACCGTGATCTGGGTCGCCTTCGCCGACCGCGCCGGCGGTCTCACCCTGTCTCACTTCGGCGCGTTCTTCCAGATCACGCTGATGCGCGAGTCCTTCGCCAACAGCCTGTACGTCGCCGGCATGACGGTGATCGTCACCAGCCTGATCGCAGTCCCCCTTTCCTACTTCACCGTGCGCTTTCGCTTCCGCGGCGCCGCCCTCATCCAGACCCTGGGGGTGCTGCCGCTGATCATGCCGGCTTTCGTCGGCGCCTCGGCCATGCAGCTGCTGTTCGGCCGCTCGGGCTCGGTCAACCTGCTCCTGATGGACGCCTTCGGTATCTCCATTCCCATCATGGAAGGGCTGAACGGCGTGATCTTCGTCGAGAGCCTGCACTACTTTCCCTTCATCCTGCTCAACTTGTCGGTGGCGCTCGCCAACATCGACACCTCCATGGAAGAAGCGGCGCAGAATCTCGGCGCGTCGGGATGGCGGCTGTTCCGCCGCGTGGTGTTTCCCCTGGCCCTGCCGGGCTACATCGCCGGCGCATCGCTGGTGTTCATCAAGGTATTCGACGACCTGGGCACCCCCCTGGTGCTCAACGTGACCAACATGCTCGCCCCTCAGGCGTACCTGCGCGTCACCTCGATCGGCATCGAGGATCCCATCGGCTATGTCATCTGCGTTTTCCTGGTGGTGTTCTCGGTGGCCGCGATGGCGGGTTCGGCCTGGTTCCTCAAGGGACGGGATTTCGCCACGCTGCAGCGCGGCGGCGCCGCCGGACTGCGGCGCCGGCTCTCGCCGTGGCAGGCGGCGCTCGCCTACGGCTGGATCGCGCTGCTGCTGCTGCTGGTGCTCTCGCCCCACCTGGGGCTGCTGCTGCTGTCCTTGTCGCGCGTGTGGAGCTACTCGGTGCTGCCCGACGCCTACACCCTGGAGAACTACGCCACCGTGTTCCGCGACGCCACCGGCATGATGGTGAACACGCTGCTGTACTGCGGCGGCGCGGCGCTGCTGGACGTGATCATCGGCACCGCCATCGCCTACCTGGTACTGCGCACCGGCGTGCCCGGGCGGCAGTGGCTCGACCACATGGCCACGGTGGCGCTGGCGATGCCGGGCGTGGTGCTCGGTATCGGCTACCTGCGCAGCTTCCGCGATGTGGACCTGCCCCTGGGCATGGGGCCACTCACCGGCTCGGCCCTGATATTCATTCTCGCCTACGCGATCCGGCGATTGCCCTATGCGCTGCGCTCCTGCAATGCGGCGCTGGCGCAGGTGCACCTTTCGCTCGAGGAGGCGGCGCAGAATCTCGGCGCCTCGCGCGGCCGCACCATCGTGCGCGTGGTGGTGCCGATGATGATGGGGGGCATCCTCGCCGGGTTCGTCACCAGCTTCATCACCGCCGCCGGCGAGATCTCCGAAACCATCCTGCTCACCAGCCGCGAGAGCCTCGCGCCCATGTCCTACGGGATCTACCTGTACATGCAGTCGATCGCCGGGCGCGGACCGGGTGCGGCGCTGGGGGTGCTGGCGGTGGTGCTGGTCGGCCTGGGCACCTACCTGTCCCACCGCCTGGTCGCCTCCCGGCAGGCATCGCTGGAGCGAAGGTGAGCGGCGCGTCCTCGGCGCCCGGGTGTATGGAATCTCACTCACACGATGGGATCGAACGACAATGGGAGCGAACGAGGATGATTCACAGAGACAGAGGCAGGCCCGGACGCGGTCCGGATCTCGGAGGACGTCGTGGCTGAGCCGGTCGGCGTCGAAGTACGGGACGTGAGCCTCGCCTTCGGCGAGCTGACGGTGCTGGATCGCATCGACCTCAAGGTGGCGCCCGGGGAGTTCTTCGCGCTGCTCGGCCCCTCCGGTTGCGGCAAGTCGACGCTGCTGCGCCTGATCGCCGGTTTCAACCGCGCCCGCTCGGGGCAGGTGCTGGTGGACGGCGTGGACATCGGCGAGGTCCTGCCCTGGAAACGCAACATCGGCATGGTGTTCCAGAACTACGCGCTCTGGCCGCACATGAGCGTTGCGCGCAATGTCGCCTTCGGGCTCGAGGAGCGGCGCCTGCCCCGTGCGGCGGTGCGGCGCGGGGTGGACGCCGCCCTCGCCCTGGTCGGGCTGGCGGATCTCGCCGGGCGCAGGCCGGGGCAGCTTTCCGGCGGCCAGCAGCAGCGCGTGGCGCTGGCGCGGACGCTGGCGATGGAGCCGCGCGTGCTGCTGCTCGATGAGCCGCTGTCGAACCTCGACGCGAAGCTGCGCCACCACATGCGCCGCGAACTGGTGGCGCTGCAGCGCCGCCTGGGCATCACCACGCTGTTCGTCACCCACGACCAGGAGGAGGCGCTCACCACCGCCGATCGAATCGCGGTGATGGAGGGTGGCCGCATCGTGCAGGCCGGAACCCCCATGCAACTGTTCGACGCGCCCGAGAGCCGTTTCGTGGCGGAATTCATCGGCGCGATCAATCTGCTGCCCGGGACGCTGTCGCGCGCGAGCGGCGGGTCGCTGCGCTTTCGCGGCCCCACCGGTGAATTCGGCCTGCCGCCCCTTCCCGCCCTGACCGACTCCGGAACCGTCACGCTCGCCTTCCGCCCGCACACCGTCACCGCGGTCCGACCCGACGCGGCCGCCGGGGCCGGGCGGATCTGGATCGAGGCGCGCATCAGCGAGCGGGAATTCCTCGGCGAGTACGTGCGCTACCGCGCGCTGGCGGGCGGCGTCGAACTGGTCGCCGACATCGCGCATCGCGCCGGCGACCCGGGGTTCGCAGGGGGCGCCGCGGTGAAACTCGGTATCGACACCTCGGCGATCACAGCCCTGCGCGCCTGAGGTTCAGCTCGCTCGATCGCTCCCGCGCGCGGCGGCCGCGGGCTTCAAGTCGCTGCCGGCGCGCCGCCCTCCCGGTATCGCCAGCGCGCCGTCCTCCCGGTATCAAGTGCCCTCGTTCGGGTCGTGGTACAGCTCACCGACGATCGCGGTGACCCCCGGGCGCCCCGCGGCAAGGTGATAGCGCCCGTCGCGATCGCGGCCGAGCCGCCCCGCTTGCCGCAGCCCGTCCAGAGCGAGCGCGACCTCGCGGCCGTCCTCGCTGCCGATCGCCTCGACGATGGCGGCGTAGAACATGGGCCCGGACCCGAGTGCCTCCTCCACGGTCTTGAACCGCGCCGGTCCCGCGAACACCTTGGCCGCGCAGCGCACCAGCGGCAGCTGCCCCTCGCGCCCGAACGGGCGGGTGCAGTCGAAGCCCGCCTTCGCCCCGGTGCGCCGGCCCTCGAGCGAGGGATCCATGGTCATGCCCATCATGCCCTGCAGGACGACCAGATCACGGTCAGCCTGGAAGCGCGTGCCCAGGGCCCACTCGACCTGGTTGTCGTCGTGCACGTCGATATCCTCGTCGAAGACGTACACGTGCTTCAGGTGCGCCATCTGCCCGAGGAGCGCCGCGATCGCGTTGCGCGCCTCTCCGAACCGGGTCTGGCGCATCGATACGCGCAGCGTGTTGCGGCCGCCCGAGGTTTCGCGCAGGAAGGCGGCGATCGGCTCGCGCACCGTCTCGCGCAGGATCTTCATGGCCTCGGCCTCGCCCCGCATCGAGCTGATCACCGCCGCGTCGCTCTGCCACAGCGAGAAGGCCGAACCGTGCAGGCAGGTCTGGAACATGGCATCGCGACGCATGGTGATCGCGGTGCAGTGGAACACCGGGTCCATGTGGATCGCGCCGTAGTAGCCCATGTACTCGCCGAAAGGCCCCTCGGGTTCGACATAGCCCCGCTCGTCGAGGTAGCCCTCCAGCACCGCCTCGGCGTCGGCCG
>JADLDQ010000297.1 GCA_020846575.1 Burkholderiales bacterium | reverse complement strand
TAGGCCGCCAGGCGCTCCCGGCAGTGGTCGATGATCTCCTCCGCGGTCGCCCGGGCCCCCTTCTTCAGCTCGACGAGCGCCTTGACCGCCTCGCCCCAGCGCTCGTCCGGCACGCCGATGACCGCCGCCTGCGCCACCGCCGGGTGGGCGTAGAGCACCGCCTCGATCTCCGCGGGGTAGATGTTCACACCGCCGCTCACGATCATCTCCTTCTTGCGGTCGGCGATGAAGATGTAGCCGTCGGCGTCGCGGTAGGCCATGTCGCCGCAATACACCCAGCCGTCGCGGATGGTCGCGGCGGTCTGCTCGGGATTCTTCCAGTAGCCGGAAAAGGAACTCTCGCTGCGCACGATCAGCTCGCCCAGTTCGTATGGTGCAACTTCCTTTCCCGAGTCGTCGACCAGCCGGATTTCGGCGTACAGCGCCTCCCGCCCGGTCGAGAGCAGGCGGCGCTCCTTCGCCTGCGAGCCGTCGAGCCGGTGGTCCTCGGGGGTCAGATAGGCCACCAGCCCGCCCGCTTCGGCGGTGCCGAATACCTGGCAGAAGTCGCACTTCAGTAGCTGCGCGGCGCGCTTCAGGACCGACGGGGCGATCGGCGACCCGCCGTAGACGACGAGTTCGAGCGAGCCCAGGTCGTGCGCGGCGACCTCCGGCGCCTCGCACAGCGCCGTGATCATGGTCGGCACCACGCACATGTGCGCGATGCGGTGGCGCTCGATGGCCGCGAGCACGTCCTTCGGCGTGAAGCGCCGCAGCACCACCAGGGTGCTGCGGCTGTAGGGCGCCTCCAGGCACAGGTGCGCGCCGAACCCGGTGAAGAAGGGCACCGCCATGAGCTGGGGCTTCTCCATCGGCACCGGGATCTCGATCAGGAGGTTGGCGAAGCTCGCGAGCGACTGGCGGTGGGTGGTCATGCACCCCTTGGGCATACCGGTGGTTCCGCTCGGATACACCAGCGCGCGCAGCTCGTCGGGCGAAACCTGCACCGCAGGCTCCTCGGGCGAGGCTTGTTCGAGCAGGGTTTCGTAGTCCAGCCCGTCCGACTTTTCGTCGCCCATGCCGATCAGGTGCTTCACCGAGTGCAGCCCGGGCGCGAGCGAGCGTGCGAGCGGGAGGTACTGGGTGTCGGCGACGAGCGCCTTCGCCTCGGAATGATCGAGGATGTAGGCCACGTCGGCCGGTGTGTTCTGCCAGTTGATCGGTACCGACACCAGCCCCGCCTTCGCCAGGGCGAAGTAGATCTCGGCGTAGCGGTGAGAGTTCTGCGCCAGAATCGCCACGCGCTCGCCCTTGGCGAGCCCCAGTGCGACGAGCGCGTTCGCCAGGCGGTTGATCCGCTCGTTCGCCTGGCGCCAGGTGAAAGAGCGGTCCTCGAACACGATCGCCGCAGCCTCGGGACTGCGGCGCGCCATGCTGCGAACGAGATCCCCGTGCACCATCGCCGTGTTCCTTTCCCGGCCCGCTGCGCGCCGCCCGGGCGCGCTAGTCCAGGGTGATGTTTCGCTCGCGGATGACGCGCACCCACTTCTCGGTCTGCGCCGCGAGCCAGCGGCCGAAGTCTTCCGGCGAGCCGCCCGCGACCTCCCAGCCACGCTTCTCGAAGCCGCTCTTCACCTCCGGCTCGACCAGGATCCGGGTCACCTCCGCGTTCAGCCGGCGCACGATCTCCGCGGGCGTGCCCGCCGGCGCGAGCATGCCCACCCAGGAGAATGCGTCGAACCCCGGGTAGGTCTCGGCGACCGCGCGCACGCCGGGCAGTTGCGGGATCCGCTCCGGTGCGGTCACGGCGAGGGCGAGGAGCTTGCCGCCCCGCACCTGGGGGATCAGCGTCCCGGAGGCGGCTATCATCAGCTGGATGTGGCCGCCGATGAGGTCGGTCACCGCCGGCGCCGCACCCTTGTAATGCACCGCCTTCAGGTCGGTGCCGGTGCGCAGCTTGAACAGCTCGACGCTCAGGTGGCTCGAGGTGCCGACCCCGGCGCTGCCGTAGTTGAACGCGCCGCCCTTCGCCCGGGCGAGGTTCACGAATTCGGCCAGATCCTTCACCCCGAGCTGCGGCGGCACGCCGACGATCATCGGCCCGCGGACCAGGAGCGCGACGGGGGCGAAATCGCGCAGCGCGTCGTACGGCACCTTCTTGATCATGTGCTGGGTGAGAGGGAAATTGTCGAACACCGACAGCAGCGTGTAGCCGTCGGGCGGCGCCTTCGCCACCATCTCGGTGCCTATCATGGTTTCCGCGCCGGGGCGGTTCTCCACCAGCACCGGCTGGCGCAACGACTCGGACAGCCTGGGCGTGAGCGCGCGGGTGGTGACATCGATGCCTCCCCCAGCCGAACTGGGGACGATGATGCGCACGGACCGGGCAGGGTAGGCCTGCGCGTGGACCAGGGCCGGCCACGTCGCCGCCACCAACAACACCGTTGCGAGAGGCTTCATGAGCATACCCCCTTGAGTGTGAACCGCGGGAAAGCGCGCTCGGTCGCCGCCTCGAGCCGGCGGCGCGCGCACCAGTTGGCGCCGCGGGCGCAGGCCCGGGTTTGAGGCAGATCAATGAAAGTGGCGATGCGCCTGGAAGCCGCGGCCGCCGGCGCCGCGGCGCGCTCGCCTCGGCCAGCGCGCGGGGTACGGTCGACCCTGTTGACGACGCCGCTTATCTGGAACGGATCTCTATTCGCCCTCGCTCATCTGCGCCCGCCCGCGCCGTCCCGTTTGCGCTCTACCATGGCCGGGGGTTTGCGCACCGCCTTGCCTGGCGGATTGCGCTGCGCGACGGCAGGCGGCTTGCGCTCCACCAGGGCTACCGGGGCGCCAAGGTCCTTGGAGACCTCGATTGCCGACTGCATGGCATGCTGCCCGTACTCGGGGAACTTCTGCTCGTTGAAGCGCCAGAAGGGACCGCTCACGCTCAGGCAACCCGCGACCTGGCCGAGGTGGTTGAAGATCGGCGCGGCGACCGCAGCCGCCCCGGCCACGCGCTCGCCGACGGAACGCGAATACCCGCAGCGCCGGATTTGCGACAGTTCCAGGCGCAGGCGCTTCAGGTTGACGGGGCCGTTTGCAGCGGGCGCCAGCTTCGGCTGCGCCAGGTAGGCCTCGCGCTCCGCCTCGGGAAGAAACGCCAGCGTCGCCTTGCCCGATCCGCCCGAGTGCAGCGGCAGTCTTCGGCCGATTTCGATCTTCTGCCGTATTTCCTGCGGGCTCTCCACCTGGGCGACGAACGTCTGCGTCCAGCCGTCGACGACGCTCAAGGCGACCGTCTCGCGCGTGGCATCGCGCAGGCGGCGCATGTGCGGCAGCGCGGCGACCGGGAGGTCCAGGTGGTGCAGGCGATCCAGCGACATGTCGAGCAGCACCCGGCCCATTGCGTACTTGCGCGTATCGGGGTCCTGCTCCACCAGGCCGCGCTTGACGAGCGCCGCGAGGATACGGTGCACGCTGCTCGCGCTCAGCTTGAGCGTCTCGCTCAGGTCCTTGACGCCCATCGGACCCTCGCGGCTGGAACAGATCGCCACCAGCAGGTCGCAGGCGCGCTCCACGGCGATCACGCTGCGCTGGTCGCGTTCCTTGACCGAGGTCCTGGGCATTGCTAACGGGGGGGTGCGGCGATCGCCGCACGCCGCGGGTTCACCGATCGGTTCCGCCTCGGGCAAGCGCGCCTCATCGCGATGACGGCGCGAGAACCGCGCGCGCGTCCAGTGCGATCGCGCCCTGCGCACCGGCGCTGAGCGGGTTGACATCCAGTTCCATGATCCGGGGGAAATCCTCCATGAGCCGGGACACGCGCAGCAGGCAATCCACCAGCGCGGCTTCGTTCGCGGCGGGCCGTCCCCTGGCGCCCTGGAGCACCGCGCAGCCGCGTATCTCGCGCAGCATCTCGTGCGCCTCGGATTCGCTCAACGGCGCCAGCCGGAACGCCACGTCCCGGATCGCCTCGGTGAAGATCCCCCCGAGGCCGAACAGCAGCACGACCCCGAATTCCGGATCGCGACGGGCGCCGATGATCACCTCGGTCCCGTTCGCCAGGTAGCGCTGCAGGTGAACGCCTTCGATGCGCGCTTGCGGTCGCGCCTGGCGCGTTCTGGCGAGCATCTGCGCATAGGCGTCCCGCAACTGCGCGCGGTCGCGGATGTTCAGCATCACGCCGCCCGCGTCCGACTTGTGGACGATGTCGGGGCTCGCGATCTTCATGACCAGCGGGTATCCCATCTCCTCGCCGAGCACCGCCGCGCCGCGCGCGTCGAGTGCGAGCCGGGCGGTCGCGACCGGCACGCCGTACGCTTCCAGCATCGCGAGCGTCGCGGCACCCGCGACCTCCGGGTCCGTCGCCGTGAAGCCGCCGAGAATCGAGGCAACTGTCGCGGGCTGCACACCTGAAATCTGCGCCGGCGTTCGCGCCGCTGCGCGCGCGGCGCTCGCGTAGCGGTCGAGGCCCGCGAGCGCGCGCGCAGCGCGTTCCGGACTTCTGAAGCCGGCGAGCGGGCCGCGCCGCTCGGCTTCTGCGATGGCTTCGTCCTGGTTCGCGCCGAAGACCCAGAAGGCCACCGGCTTGTCGCGATGCACGGCGGCACGCTCGGCCACAGCCGCCAGCACCGGGCCGATGACGGCCAGACCCGTTGCCCGGTAGGCGGCGATGACGAACAGAACGGCATCGACGCCGGGATCCGCGAGCAGCGCATCGAGCACCGCCGCGCAGGTCTCCCGGTAGCCGCCGCGCATGGCGGCCGGCCAGAAATCCACCGGGTTGTCGACTTCGAACCAGCTCGGGAAAAGGGGCTGCAGACGCGCGCGCGATTGCGGCGAGAGCGATGCGACCTCCAGGCCGTGAGCACCGAGCGCATCCACCGCCGCGATGCCCGCGCCTCCGCTGATGGTGACCACGCCGATGCGCCGGCCCGCGATACCGTCATAGGTCAGCAATGCCTTGTTCAGATCGGCGAGTTCCTCGACGCTGCCGGCGCGCAGGATGCCGGCCTTCCGGAACGCGGCATCGAATACGTGGTCTTCCCCGGACAACGAGCCGCTGTGCGAGAGGGCGGCGCGGGCGCCGGCCTCGCTGCGCCCGGTCTTGTACACCACGACCGGCTTGACGGGGGTGATGCGCGCCGCGGCGGCCAGGAATTGCGCTGCGTGGCGCAGTCCCTCGATGTGCAGATTGATCACCTTGATGCGCGGGTCGCGCGCCACCCAGGGAAGCAGATCGGCGAACCCCACGTCCGCGCCGTTGCCGATGTCGATGCCGATTCCCAGTCCGCCGGAGAACTCCGCGGCGCCAAGCACGAAAGTCCCCGACTGGCAAAGCCATGCCGTCGCGTTGGCGCTCAGATCGAACTTCTGGAACGAAGTATGGAATCCATCCAGGAGATTGGCCACGCCGATCGTGTTGGGGCCGATGAGCCGTGTCCCGGTTCCGGCCAGTATCCCGTCCAGTTCCCGCTGCAGGCGCACGCCCTCGGCATCCGCATCGGCGAAGCCCTGGGTGGCCACCACCACGGAGCGGATGCCCTTGTGCACGCACTGCCTGAGCGCACCGGCAACCGCTTCGCGCGGGGTGGAGATCACCGCGAGCTCGACCACCTCCGGGATCTCGATCACCGAACGGTAGGCCCGGCGCCCGGCGATCTCGGCGGCGCGGATGTTCACGGGGTAGATGCGGCAGCTCGCCCCGGCCTCGTCCAGATTCTCGACGAGGTTGTACGCCTGCGGCCCGGTGCGCTCGGATACGCCGATCACGGCGAGCGAGCGCGGCCGGGTGAAATGTTCGAACTGCTCCTGGGTGAACTCCGGCACTTGTGTGCTGCCGCGGTCCGGGCGTCCGGTTCAGCCCATCTTGCCCAGGGCGCGCAGCACCTTCTCCGGGGTGAGCGGAACTTCCCGGAAGCGCACCCCGATCGCATCGTGCACGGCGTTGAGCACCGCGGCCGCCACCGGATTGATGGGGCCCTCCCCGGATTCCTTGGCGCCGAACGGCGCGTCGGGATCGTAGCTGTCCACGTGCACGCAGTGCACCCGCGGCATGTCCACGGCGGTGGGCATCTTGTAATCGTGCAGATCGGGATTGAGCAGCCTGCCCTCGGGCGAGAGCCGCATCTCCTCGGAGAGCGCCTGACCCAGGCCCATCATCACGGAACCTTCGACCTGGCCCTCCACGCTCATCGGGTTGATCGGCTGGCCGCAATCGTCCGCCGCGTAGTAATCGAGCACGCGGATGCGTCCGGTTTCCAGGTCCACCTCGACCTGCGCGACCTGCGCGCCGAAGGCGTAGCTCGGAGACGGGCCGCTCATGCCGCCCGGTTGCCGGTGCGCGGCCCTGCGCGGCGGGGCGAAATGCCCGACGCCGACCAGGGATCCGCGCGTCTCGACATGGCGCGCCACGGCATCGCGCAGTTCCACCCGCTTCCTGGGTTCGAAGCGCGAGGCCACCGCGCCGCCGCGGTAGTGGAGATGTTCCGCCGGCACGCCGAGCATGGCCGCGACGATTTCGGCGAGCTGGCGCTTCGCGTCCTGGGCCGCCCTGCGCACGGCCTGCCCGGTGCCGTAGGTCACGCGGCTGTCGAAGGTGCCGTTGTCGAACGGCGCGAGCGCCGTGTCCTGGGCGACCACGTTGATGTCGCCGAGCGCCACGCCCAGTTCCTCGGCCACCATCTGCGCGAGCACCGTGGTGGAGCCCTGGCCGATGTCGGTGGCGCCGGTGAACAGGGTGATGCCTGCCTCCGTGTCGATGCGCACGATCGCCGTGGCCTGGGGCTTGTGCGTGGGATAGAGCATGAACAGCGCGCCCGAGGTGTAGTAACCGGCCGCCAGGCCGATGCCCTGGCCGAAGGGGAGCTTGCCGCGCTTGTCCAGGTAGCCGGAGGCGCGCACCACGTTGCGCAGGCATTGCTTGAATTCCGCGTGCGGGACGTGCACGCCGCTCGCGGTGGTATAGCCGCTCTCGACCGCGTTGCGCATGCGCAGTTCGAAGGGATCGATCCCCAGGCGATCGGCGGCCTGGTCCAGTGCGCCCTCGAGCGCCATGCGCACCTGCACGCCGCCCAGGCCGCGCTGGGCGCCGCAGCTCGGCTTGTTGGTGAACACCCGGCGTCCCCGGAAGCGCACGTTCGCAATCCGGTACGGCAGATGGCACAGCGCCGCCGTGAAGAACAGCACGATGATTCCCCAGCTCGCGTGCGCGCCGCCGTCCAGGGTGTTGTCGAAGTCCAGGCCGGTGATGCGGCCGTCGCGCTCGAAGCCCAGGCGCAGCTTCATGATGCACGGGTGCCGCCCCTTGTTCTGCGCGAAAGTCTCCGCGCGCGTGTACGGCACCTTCACCGGCCGGCCCAGCTTGCGGCTGAGAATCGCCGCGCACAGGTCGCACGAGGCCGCCTCGGTCTTGCCGCCGAATCCGCCGCCGACCGCGGGCACGCTCACGCGGATCTTCTCCATCGGCATCTGCATGACCTCGGCGAGCGTGCGGTGCAGGTGATGCGGCATCTGGATCGGGCAATACAGGGTGAGACGCTCCTGCGCCGTGTCGTAGTCCGCGACGGCGGCATGCGGTTCGATGAACGCCGGCGTGACGTAGGAGGTACGGAACACATCCTCGATCACCAGGTGCGAAGCGGCCAGCGCCGCCTCCACGTCGCCGAAGTTCTGCTCGCTCTCGTAGTGGATGTTGCGGGCGAACGCCTCGTGGATGCGCGCATCGTCGCGCTGCATGGCCTCGATCGGGTCCAGCAGGACCGGCAGTTCCTCGTATTCCACGTCGATGAGCTCGAGTGCATCCTCCGCGGTCTCCTCGTCCATGGCCGCCACCGCCGCCACCGGCTCGCCCGCGTAGCGCACCTTGTCGATCGCCATGACGGTCTCGGTCGGGACGTGCGGCATCACGCAGAACGGCCTGGGCGCATCGGCGCCGGTGACGACCGCGAGCACCCCCGGCAGCGCCAGAGCGCGGCTGTAATCGATCCTGCGGATGCGTGCGTGCGCGAGCGGGCTGCGCTTGATCTTTGCGTAGACCATGTTCGCAAGGAACAGGTCGTTGGTGAAGCGCGCCTCGCCCTTGGCCTTGGCCGGCGCATCCAGGCGCGGCAGGCGCTTGCCGACGACCGCGAATTCACGGTTTTCGGGTTTGTTCATGGCGTTGAACGCGCGCTGGCGGGTTCGGCGCCGGCCGCGACCGGCCCCGCCTCGAGACCGCGCGCGGCGGCCTGTATGGCTTCGACGATCTTCACGTAACCGGTGCACCGGCACAGGTTGCCGACCAGGGCGGCGCGGATCTGCGCCTCGCTGGGATGCGGATTCTCGTCGAGCAGGGCCTGCGCGCAGATCAACATGCCGGGCGTGCAGTAACCGCACTGGATCGCCCCGTGCTCGACGAACGCCTGCTGCAGGGGGGTGAGCCGGCCTGCCGGCGCCAGGCCCTCCACGGTCACGATCTTCCTTCCCTGGCAGGCGATCGCCAGCGTGAGGCACGACACGACCGGTTCGCCGTCCAGCAACACCGAGCAGGCACCGCACTGGCCCTCCCCGCATCCCTTCTTCGGTCCGATGGTGCCGACCTTCTTGCGCAGCACGTCGACCAGAAGCTCTCGCGGGGACACGATCACGTCGTAGCGCTGGCCGTTGACGTCCAGTTCAACGAGCCGCTTCAAGCGGGTCTCCTTTGCGGATGGCGGCGAGTGCTTGCGCGAGGGCGCGCCGGGCGAGCGGCTTGAGCACCTGCCTGCGGTACGCGGCCGAAGCGCGCATGTCGTCGATGGGGGCCGATTCGGCCGAGCAGGCGAGCGCCGCCATCTCTATTCGCGCGGCATCCGGCGCGTGACCCTTCAACACCGCTTCGGCGCGCAGCGCGCGGATCTGCGTGGGCGCCACGGCGCCCATGGCGATACGCACCTCGGTAACCACGTTCAAGGACGGATCCAGCGCGAGGTTCACCGCGATATTGGCGATGTCGATCTCCATGGCGTCGCGCAGGCCGGCGCACGCGTAGCGACTGGCCGAGCGCGGCCAGGGCTGCGGGAGGTGCAGGCTTTCCAGGATCTCGTCGGCGGCCAGCGCGGTCCTGCGCGGTCCGAGAATGAAGGCCTCCAGCGGCATCTGCCGCCGGCCGCGCGCGCTTCGCAGGCAAGCCTGCGCACCCAGGGCGATGAGGGCGGGCGGTGTGTCGGCCGCGGGCGAGCCGTTGCACGCGTTGCCGCCCACCGTGGCCATATCGCGCACCTGATTCGACCCGAGATCGCACGCCGCCTGGTACAGCGCGAAATAGCGCTCGCGCACCAGGCTGGAGCGCTGCAGATCCCGGATGCGCGCAGCCGCCCCGATCGACAGGCCTTCATCGGTGGCGACGATTGCCTTCAACTGCGGCAGGCGGCCGATGTCGATCAGGCATTCCGCCTTCACGAGCCGCTCGCGCAGCAGGATCAGGAGGTCGGTGCCGCCGGCGAGGATGCGCGCGCGCGCGCCGTAGCTCGAGAGCGACTCGAGCAGCTCCTCCACCGACCGCGGCGCGACGTAATCGAAGTGGGGCAGGGCCACGCTGGCGCTTCCCGGCCGCTCAGCCCGCAGACCCGCCGAGTCTGCGCTTTTCCATGTCGCGCAGTTCCCGCTTCAGGATCTTTCCGCTGGCGGTCTTGGGCAGATCGTCCAGGGTCACGATTTCCACGCTGCGGGGCACCTTGAACGCCGCCATGTTCTCCTTGCAGTAGCGCACGATCTCCTCCGCGCTGGTCCGCTCTCCGGGTTTGAGTACGACGAACGCCTTGGGCACCTCTCCCTTGGTCGCGTCCGGAATGCCGATGACCACGGATTGCGAGATCTGGGGATGGCGCAGCATGTAATCCTCGACCTCCCGGGGGTAGATGTTGTTGCCGCCGCAGATGATCATGTCGGTCTTGCGGTCGACGATGTAGAGCTGCGCGTCGGTGTGTCCGCCCGAGGCGATGTAGCCCAGATCCCCGGAGCGCCACCACCCGTCGACGATGCGCGTGCGGGTCATCTCCGGATCGCGCCAGTATTCCTTGATCACGCCGGGGCCGCGGCACCACAGTTCGCCGATCTCGCCGTTGGGAAGTTCCTGTCCATCGTCGCCCACGATCTTGATCTCCCAGCCCGGCGTCGACCAGCCGGGGGACCCGGGCGTGAGGTGTCCGATGCGCGTGTGCGTCACCGTGCTGCTGCACTCGGTGGCCCCGTAACACTCCACGTGCCGGATGGGCAGAGTCGATTCGATGCGCCGGGCGAGTTCCGCGGGCAGCGCGGAGCCCGCCGATTGACCCTGCCAGAGCGAGGCGACATCGTAGCGCTCGCGGCCGCGCTCGTACTCGTCGAGCAGGTAGACCCACATGGTGGGCGTGCCCATGAAGTGCGAGACCTTGTGCCTGCCGATCAGCCGCAGGACGGCGTCGGCGAAGAACCGTCCCAGGGTGACGACCGTGCCGCCGACCAGCAGCACCGGCAGCACGGCGATAACGAAGTAGACGTGGAAGAACGGCCCGCCGGTGAGCACGCGGTCCTCGTCGGTCATCGGCACGATCTGGTAGGCGCTCAGTTCCACCGCCGAGCGCCAGTTTGCGTGCGAGGCCACCGCGCCCTTGGGGCGCCCGGTGGTGCCGGAGGTGTAAAGAATCGAAACCGCATCGCCGGGATCGACCTCGACCGCGGCGAACGGCCGGGGACCGCCCGCCAGAAGATCCGAGACACGGTGCAGCGTCCTGCCCGGCGGCGCCGCCGGCAGCGGCGCCTCGCCCACGAGGATCAGGTGTTCGACGCCCGGGAAATCGTCGAGGTGCGGCAGGATGTTCTGGCCTGCCTCTTCGGCGGCGGCGCAGACGAGGCGGCAGCCGCTGTCGTTCAGGATGTACCCGATCTCGGCGCGCTTGAACATGATGTTGAACGGCACGCACACCGCACCGATCTTGGCGGCGGCGAGAAAAGCGAGAATGAACTCCGGCGTGTTGCGCAGGTAGATACCGACGCGGTCTCCGCGCCGCACGCCCATGGCGAGCAGCGCATGGGCGAGCGTGCCGGCGCACTCGTCGATGTGGGCGTAGCTGTACGCCGCGCCGGTGTCGCCATCCACCACGGCGATGCGCTGCGGCAGCCGCCGGGCGCTGCGTTCGATGCACAGATGTGCCAGGTTCATTGGAGAGGTCCGCCGTTCGAGCCGTGCGATGCATCCGGGAGCAAGGGGGTTTCCCGCGACAGGTGCGCCACTGCAGCGCGCTTGCCGGAGGCGACGCCGGGTGAGCGCTGCATGGGCGGGGGTCGATGCATGATTTCGTCTCGACGCATGATTCCGTCTAATGGAATCAGGATTCCTGAAATTTCCGCAAGGCTATAATACCGGCCGCGAGCGTGTCAATAGCGCCTTCGCCGCGCGGAGTCTGCCCATGTTGTTCCCGGAAACGCTGTGCGTCGTCAGGGGCGGCGGCGATCTCGCCACCGGCGTCGTGCATCGGCTGCGCTGTGCGGGCTTCCCGGTGCTCGTGCTGGAACTGGATCGGCCGCGCGTCGTGCGCCGCATGGCGGCCGTCGCGCAAGCCGTCTATTCCGGGGAAATCCGCATCGAGGGACTCGTTGCGCGGCGCGCGGACGCGCTCGCGCCGGCGCCGCCGCGCGGCGCCTGGGTGCCGGTGAGCGTCGATCCGGATGGCGCCGCGATCACCCGCTTGCGCCCGGCGATCGTGGTCGACGCGCGCATGGCCAAGGCGCCCCTGGACACGAGGGCGCGGGCCGCCGGCCTGGTGATCGGCCTTGGTCCGGGCTTCGCGGCCGGCGAGCACTGCCATGCGGTGATCGAGACCCACCGCGGGCACGACCTGGGGAGGGTGCTGCGGGCAGGCACGGCCCGGCCCGACACCGGCCTGCCGGAGGCGGTGCTGGGGCACCGGGGCGAGCGGGTGCTGCGCGCGCCCGCGGACGGCGTGTTCCGCGCCAGGACCGAAATCGGGGACAGGGTCGTCGAGGGCGCGCCGATCGCCGAGGTCGAGGGCGTCCCGATCCGAGCCCCGTTCACCGGCGTGGTGCGCGGACTGCTGTTCGACGGATTGACGGTTCGAAGCGGTGAAAAGGTCGGCGATGTCGATCCGCGCGGCGAGCCTCGCCATTGTTTCAGCATCTCGGACAAGGCCCTGGCCGTCGGCGGTGGCGTGGTCGAGGCGGTCCTGACGTGGTTGCAGGAACGCTGAGTCTGGTCTCGGCCCTGGGCGTCGAGGCGGGCGAGGTCGTCGCGTTCGTCGGCGGCGGCGGCAAGACGGCATCGATGTTCCGGCTCGCGGCCGAGCTCCTCGCCGGGGGCGGGCGGGTGCTCACGACGAGCACGACGCGCATGGCGCAGGAGCAGACGCGCCTTGCTCCGGTGCACGTTTCCTCGACGGCCGAGCTCGCGCGGGCGGGCGCCTCCAGCGCCCACGTATTGCTGACCGGCGCGCCGGAGCCGGGCACCGGAAAAGTCTTCGGCATCCCGCCCGAGCAGGTGTGCGCGCTGCGCGCATCGTTTTCGCACGTGCTGATCGAGGCCGACGGCGCGAGAGGCCTGCCATTCAAGGCCCCCGCCGCGCACGAGCCGGTGATACCGGCATGCGCCACGCTGGTGGTGGCGCTGGCCGGCATCGACGCCCTGGACAAGCCGCTCTCGCCGCGCTGGGTTCACCGGCCCGAGAGCGTCGCCCGCATTCACGGCGGCGCGACCGTCACCAGGCAGATGATCGCCGCGGTGCTGGCGCATCCGCAGGGTGCTCTGAAGAACGTGCCGCCCGCCGCGCGCGTCGTGCCGCTCATCAACAAGGTTCGCGACCGGCACTCGCTGGAGGCCGCGCGCGAAATCGCGCGGCTCGTCCTCGCCTCGGCCCCGGTCGCGCGCGTGGCGATCGGCGCGTTCAGCGCGGAGCCCCTGCCGGTGATCGCGATCTGCGCGGCGCGGCAGGACCCCGCCGGCTGAGCGGCGGGGCGCACCGGCGCTTCACGGCGCGGCGCGGAAGATCTCGATGCGCCGGTTCTGCCAGGCCGCGAGATCCCCGACCGTGGCGTCCACGAGAAACCGCTCCATCTGCTCGCCCGCTTGCCCCTGCTCGAGAAATCTGAAGCGCTCCCGATTGTGGGCCCGCTGCAGGATGGCCCACAGCAGGTCGGCGGCCGAGCGGCTCGCCACATCCTCGTTGACCAGAACGAAACCGCGAACGATGGGAATCTCCCACAGCCTCGGCACGAGCGCGCCGGCGTCCAAGCGTTCCTTCACGACCAGGACGGCCAGGCGATCGGCGCCGAACAGCGGCAGCTCGTAGCGCAGGATCTGCGCAAAGTCTCTCTTGAGACGTTCGAGGAAGGAACGCGGTCCGAGCGACAGCAGTTCCAGGTGCTCCCTGGAGACGCCCGAGGACACCGAGTGGTAGACCGCACCGGGACGCTGCCACAGTTCGTCAACGACGCACAGCGGATTGCGCGCTTTCAGCGAATAGACGCCGCCGATTTCCCCGAACGGCCCCTCGCGCTCGTATTGCGGAATGATCCTGCCCCTCAGGACATACTCCGTTGAGAGGGGAACGGGAAGCTCGTCCTCGGAGAAGCCGAGTTCCGCGCCGCCCAGGGCCTGGGCGACTTCCAGCTTGTCCTCTCCGCCGGGCATCGAAACGCAGGCCACGAGGATCACCTCCAGCGGCGCGCCGATGAGGATCGTGACCGGGACGACCCCGTTACGGTCGATGCCGTGGTCGACGAGTTCCGTGATGCGCGGCGTCGCCGGATTGATCACCAGGGTGTTGCCCCCGCGCACCGCCATGCGCATGAAGCACACGTGCCGTCGCCGCGAGTCTGGATAACGGGCGACCACGATGCCGGAGGTGAGATAAGGCGCTGCGTCACCCTGGCAGTAACGGGTCACCGGTAACACGGTTTCCAGGTCGGGTTCCCGGACCTGCAGCCGGGCATGGCTTGAGTCGGACGCGGTTCTCAGAGGGGCGGGCCGCCGGATGGCATCCTCCAGCCGCTGGAGCAGTTGCGGGTAGCTTCGCGCGCGCAGACCCGCGCAGATTCGACGCGGCGCGCCGAAAAGGTTGCCCACCACGCTCCCGGCGCGGTCCGGCACGCGCTCGAAGAGCAGGGCGCGGTTGCGGCCGCGTTCGGCCTGGGCCACCCGGGACGGGATTTCGGTGTGGCCGACCGGCTCCGCGACCACGCTCGCCGCGCCCTGCCGCACGCACTGTGCAACGAACTGCCTGAATTCCATTTCGAGGATCCCTCTTGCCGGTGCGGCCCTGTCATCGGCCGTTCGCCGGCTGTCGGGACGGGTGTGCGTTTCGAATCGCGTGCTCGCGCTCCTGGAGCAACTGTGCGGCGATCGCCACCGCGATGGTGCCGGGATCCTTCCCCGACAGGCTCGGAATTCCGACGGGACAGACCAGGCGCGCGAGGTCGCGCACGCCGCGCTTGGCCAGCCCCGCCTCGAACGTGCGGCGCTTGGTGGCCGAGCCGAGCATTCCGCAGAAGGCGAAATCATCGCGGCGCAGGATCGCTTCCACGAGATCCAGGTCCAGGGCGTGGCTGTGCGTCGCCACCAGGAACCAGCTGCCGGGCCCGGCGGCCGGGACTTGCTCCAGCGGCGCGTCGGTCAGAACGACGCGGACGTTCTCCGGTACGTCGCGCGGAAATTCGTGCGCCCGCGAATCGACCCAGGTGATGCGTGCCTGGACCGCGCCGAGCACCCGCGCGAGCGCCCGCCCGACGTGGCCCGCGCCGAAGAGCACGATGGCAAAGTCGAGCGGCTCGACCAGTTCGAACCGGGCCTCGAGGTCCGCGTCGATTGGCACCAGCCTGCAGGTGCGATCGCGCGCGGCCAGCATGCGCCGGCCCTGGTCGATCGCGCGCTCGTCGCGCGCCCCGTCGCCGAGAGTACCGTGATGTGCCGAGGCTTCGATGACGAGTCGCGCGTCCTCGGGCGCTTCGCCGGCCGGGGTCGCGAGGACGCATGCCCGGCCGGCGCCGACCCAGTCCGCGAGCACGGCCACCCACTGCGCGCCCGCCGGCACGCGTTCGAACGCCAGGTCCGCGATACCCCCGCAGTTCTGGCCGAAGCTCGTGCCCAGCCGGTAGCGCCGCGCCCGGCGGGCGTCGGTCGAGGCGAGCAGCTCGCGCGCCATCGAGACGGCCTGGAACTCGGCCTCGCCTCCGCCGATGGACCCGCGTATCGCATCGCCGGTGACGAGCATCTTCGCGCCCGCTTCGCGCGGGGTGGAGCCCTTGCCGGAGGCGAGCGTCACCAGGACGGCGTCCTGTCCCTCTCGGCCCAGGCGCTGGAGTGCCTCGACCCAGTCCCTCATGAGGCGAGCCGCCGTTTGTTGCGCCGCACTTCCTCGCAAGGCGTGCACCGGCGCGGCCCGCCCGAGCCGCCCGCATACGGCATACCGCGCGCGCGCGCAAGGCTCGACCGCGGACCGGTCGAGCGCGGACCGGTCGAGCGCGGACGGGTCGATCGCAAGCGGGCCGGTCGCGATTTCGTATGAACCGGCATCAGTCGACTTTCGCACCGAGGCGGCGCACGACTTTCCCGTAGCGTGCGCTGTCGCTGGCGATGAGCTGCACGAAGCTCTCCGGCGTCGCCGTGAACACGTCGGCGGCGGACTTGGTGATGAAGCCCGCCACCTCGGGTGCGTTCACCGCCTTGATGATCT
>JADLDQ010000503.1 GCA_020846575.1 Burkholderiales bacterium | reverse complement strand
GAAAGCCCGGTTCTTCGGTTCACGGGCCCCCGCGGGGATGCTATGAAGAACCTTCCACCCTGACGTTCGCCCCTATCATAAAAGGAGCGGCCCATGCCCGGCGACGCGCTGATCGTGCTCGATCCCTACCCGCGCCCCCTCGGCCTGATCTTCTCGCCCGAAGACCTGCGCCGCCTGGAAGCGCTGGGCCGCGTCGAGCGCCACGAGGGCTCCCCCGCGCCCGGCGACTGGATCGACGCACGGCTGCCCGAAGCCGCCGCGCTGGTCGGCCAGACCGCGCTGCCAAAGGCCCGGCTGGACAAGGCGGCCAAGCTCCTCGCGGTCTGCAACGTGGAAGGGAACTTCCTGCCCAACATCGATTACGAGGAATGCCACCGCCGCAATATCCCCGTGCTCGGCTGCGGGCCGGCCTTCTCTCCGGCCGTCGCAGAAATGGCGCTGGGGATGGCGCTGGCGCTCGCACGCGGGATCGTCCCGCACGACGCGGCTTTCCGGCGCGGCGAAGAAACGTACAGCCGCTTCTCGAACGACGGCTGCTGGCTGCTGCGCGGCAAGCCCTTGGGCCTGATCGGCTGCGGCAACGTCGGTCGCGCGCTCCTTCCGCTGCTGAAGCCCTTCGGCGGCGAGATCCTCGTGCACGACCCCTGGATCCTCGATGCCGCCCTGCGCGAACTGGGCGTCGTGCCGCTGGGGCTCGACGAACTGCTTTCGCGCGCGCGCGTCGTCTTCGTGCTCTCGGCGGCGACGACCGAGAACCGCAAGGGCCTGGGGCAAGAACACTTCGCGCGCATGGCGCCGGGTTCGGCGCTGGTGCTCGTCGGCCGCGCCGACACCGTGGACTTCGATGCGCTGCTGGACGCCGCCGAACGCGGGCACCTCCGCGTTGCGGTCGACGTCTTCCCCGAAGAACCGCTGCCGAAGGACCACCGCGCGCGCCGCACGCCCAACACGATCCTCAGCGGCCACCGCGCCGGGGGCCTGGGCGAGACCTACCGCGCGATCGGCAAGATGGTCGTCGACGATCTTGAACTGGTCCTGCGCGGCCAGCCGCCGCAGCACATGCAGCGCGCGCGGCTGGAGATCGTCACAAAGAGGCGCGGAAAGCCCGAGAAACAGTAGGAAGGGTTGAGGCCCGGGCCCTACTTGCCTTCTTCGCGCACCGAGACGCCGCACAACAGGGCCGCGCCGGCCTTCGGCGTGAGCGTGATCTCGAGCGCGTCCATTACCTTCACGCCGGGGAACGTCTTGACCATGCCGCGCAGCCGCCCGCCAGCCTCCTTCACCACGTCGAAATCCTTGAGGACCTCG
>JADLDQ010000502.1 GCA_020846575.1 Burkholderiales bacterium | reverse complement strand
CTTTCGGCGCGCTGCCCGGCCTGGCCCCCACCGACATGATCGTCGGCCCCGGCAACAAGTATGTGGCCGAGGCCAAGCGCCAGCTCTTTGGCCGGGTGGGCATTGACTTGCTGGCCGGCCCGACGGAGATTCTCATCATCGCCGACGAAACGGCCGACCCGGTGATGGTCGCCGCCGACCTGATCGGTCAGGCCGAGCATGACCCGGTCTCGCGCGCCTGCCTGGTCACCACCTCCGAGACGTTGGGCCGCGCGGTGCTGGCAGAGATAGCCGCGCAGATGCCCACCGTGCCGACGCGCGAGGTGGCGGCGGTGGCATGGGAAGACAACGGCGAAGTCGTGGTCGTGGGCAGCCACGAGGAGGCCGCGCAGGAGGCCGACCGTTGGGCACCGGAACATCTGGAAGTGCAAACGGCCAACTGGCGCTGGTATCTGGGGCGGCTGCGCAACTACGGCAGCCTGTTCCTGGGTGAGCCGTCCACCGTCCTCTATTCCGACAAGGCGCTGGGCACGAACCACACGCTGCCGACGCTGCGCGCGGCGCGCTACACCGGCGGCCTGTGGGTGGGCAAGTTCATCAAGACGGTGACCTATCAGATCATGACCGAGGCGGGCAGCGTGGCGGTGGCCCCCGCCGCGATGGGCGTGGCCGAGGCCGAGGGGATGCTGGCCCACGTGCGGACGGGCCACATGCGGATTCAGAAGTACGGCTAGGCCCGCGCCGCGCGGTCAGGGCTGCAAGCGCAGCGCGTGCAGGCGGGCCGTCGCTTCGGCTTCGACGCCGATGCACAGGTCGCCGTCGGTGTCCGGCAGGCGCGCGCCTGCCGGATGCCATGTGACGGCGGTCGCGAAACCGTCTTGCGTGACGGGCACGGCCTCGGCCCAGCCATAGCCCGGGATGGGCTGGCGCGTGGCCGGGTCGAGCAGGGCCAGCCGCAGCGCGCTGGCGCGGTGCAGGCACGACGCGTTCACGGTCAGCGTATAGCGGCCCCAGCCGCCGGGTGGGCGCCGCAAGGGGCGGCTGATGGCCCGCGGGTGGGCCGCGCCCGGCTGGCGGCGCAGATGCCACAAGCGGTCGCGCGCCACCGTCGCCAGCCCCACTTCGTAGGTCGGGCCGCCGCTGCTGGCGGAATAGTACAGCTGCCACTCGTCGCCATCCTCAAACCCCGAGGATGGTAAGACGAACTGCCCTTCCCACGTGCCG
>JADLDQ010000296.1 GCA_020846575.1 Burkholderiales bacterium | reverse complement strand
GCGATCGCCGGTCCGCGATTGCGCGAGCGCGACGCCGACATCCGCCGGCTGCGGGAGGACTACGAGCGCCGCGCGCGCGAGGGCGAGCGCGCGCCGGCGTCGCACAAGCCTTGTACGGGCGCCGCGGGAGCGTCAAGTCGCTGTCGCGACCCTAGCGCGCCGCTTTCTCAATCACCACCGACTCGTGCCAGGGGATCAGCACCCGGCGGACCACGCCGATGGCGAAATAGAACAGGAACCCCACCATGGTCATGTGCACGATCACCGCGAACAGCACGTCGGTCTCGTAGGCGCCCATGCGCGCGACCAGCAGATAGCCCAGGCCGGTGTTGCCGCCCAGGAACTCCCCGACCACCGCGCCGATGATCGCGAGCACGACCCCCACCTCCATCCCGGTGAGGATGTACGGCAGCGAAGAGGGCAGCTCCAGGCGCCTGAACACCATCCAGCGCGTGGCGTTCAGGCTGAGCATGACGTCGCGGTGGCCGCTGTCCACCGATTTCACGCCGAGCACGGTGTTGGTGAGAATCGGGAAGAACGCGAGCACCGCGGCGATGACGACCTTGGAGGTCATGCCGAAACCGAACCAGACGATCATCAGGGGAACCAGCGCCACCTTGGGAACCACCTGGGTCGCGACGATGAACGGGTTGAGCGTGATCTCCAGCCAGCGCAGCCGCGCCAGCGCGACCCCCAGGCTCACCCCGACCAGCGACGCCCAGAAAAATCCCGCCAGCGTCTCGTAGACGGTGGCCCAGGTGTGGTTCCAGGTCGACGCGGCGACGATGATGCCCTTCCAGGCCTCCCATACCGCTGCCGGAGAGGGCAGGATGAAGGCGGAGATGCGGGTCTCGCTCACGTAGAGGTGCCAGGCGAGCACCAGGATCGCGAGCAGCAGCGGCGTCGTGATCCAGGGCAGCGCGCCGCCCGCGGTGAGACGCGGCGCGTCCAGCTCCCGGGGCGGCTCGGCGCTCACGAAATCTGTTCCAGCCGGTGGCGCAGGCCGCTGGCGATCGCAAGGAATTCGAGCGTGGCCTGCAGGTCCAGGGAGCGCGGCCGCTCGAAAGCGAGCGGCGTCACCGTGTCGATTCGCCCCGGTCGGGGCGAGAGCAGGATGACGCGATCGGCCAGGAACACCGCCTCGGTGATGGAGTGCGTCACCAGCACGACGGTCTTGCCCGTCTCCAGCCAGATGCGCTGCAGCTCCAGGTTCATCGCATCGCGCGTCATGGCGTCCAGGGCGCCGAAGGGCTCGTCCATCAGCAGGATGTGCGGATCGTACGAGAGCGCACGGGCGATCGCCGCCCGCTGCCGCATCCCGCCGGAGAGCTCGCGCGGCCAGCGCCGCTCGAATCCCTCGATACCCACCAGGCGCGTGAGAGAGCGCGCGCGCTCGAGGCGCTCGCGCCTTCCCATGCCGCGCAGTTCCAGCGGCAGCGCGATATTCTGCTCGATGCTCAACCAGGGAAACAGGTTCGCGTCCTGGAACACGATCCCCATCTCGCGCACCGCATCGGCGTTGCGCTGCCCGAGCGTCCACAGCAGGTGGCCGGCCACGCGGATGTCGCCCCGCGTGGGCCTCACCAGCCCGCCGATCAGCCGCAGCAGCGTGGTCTTGCCGCAACCCGAGGGGCCGAGCAGCACCACGAACTCGCCCGGGGCCACGGTCAGGGTGGTCTGCGAGACGGCGAAGACCGGCTCGTCGCGGGTGCCGAACCATTTCTCGACCGCCCGCAGCTCGATGCCGGGGGCCGGCTGGGACGGGCTCGCGTTCAACGGGGCATCCCGGAACCGCACGCGCGCCGCCTCGCCGCTGCGCGCGCCGGGTTCGGATTCAGCCGAAGGCCCGCTTGCGAATCTCGTCGGTGTAGAAGTCCTGCCGGGCGGCCGGTGCGATGATCTTCGCCTTGAGCATCAGCTCGTAGGCCGTCTTCCATCCGGCCGGATCGGAGGAGAACTTGTCGCGCCAGGCGGGGCGGTAGCCGTTGAGCCCGTTGCGCACCTGCCCCAGGCCGCGATCGGGCACCTTCACACCGGCGATGTCGGGGTACTTCTTCAGCATGGAGGCGATGACGCGCGCGAGGTCCCCCTCGGCGTAGAGCGCGCCCAGGGCGTCGTGCACGCCCTTGAGGAAGCGCGCCAGCGCCTCGGGCCGCTCGGCGAGCGCCTTGCGCGAAGTGATGTACACCTGCGCCGGCGTGGGTGCGAAGCGATCGATGCTCCAGACCAGCATGGGCTTTTTCTGCTGCTGCAGGACCAGCACCTGGTTCTCGGTGACGACAAAGGTATCGACGCGTCCCTGCGCCAGAAACTCCCACGCTCCCGGGCTGTCGCCGGTGACCTCGCGCTTGACCGAATCGGCGGGCACGCCCTCCTGCGCGAGCATCATGTCGAGCAGGTTTTCGGTCGCGCCGCCGCGCGAGCTGAGCCCGACCGTCTTGCCGGCGAAGTCCCTGGGAGAGCGCACCGGCTTGGACTCGGCGCTGACGACGTGGAACAGGTCGCGCTGGAAGATCTCCGCGATGGCGACGACCGAGGGTTCCCTGACGGCGGCCTTGACCAGGTCGGTGCCTCCGGTGCGCGACACGAGGAAGTTGCCCGCGACCACCTGCTGCACCGCCATCGCCGAGCCGCGGCCGCCGGCGATCTCGACCTCGATGCCGTTCTTGCGGAAGAACCCGCCGGTGTCGGCGTACATGGTCTCGAAGAAATTGAGCAGGTAACCGAACGGCGTCAGGTACTTGACGTTCTCCACCTGCGCCCGCGCCACGGGCGGGACGAGCAGCGATGCGCCGAGCGCGGCGCCCGCGGCGAGAAAATCGCGTCGGTCGGGGGAGTTCCTCATCGGCGGCCTCCGCTGCGTTGGGTTGAGAGGAGAGCGTCGCGGATTATAGGCGCTCCGGCATGCCTCGGGCACAATACCGGCTCGGATCCGGCGCATCGCGTCCGCTGATCCCGGGAAGGAACGATGAACGAAGCGCGCATCGCCGCCATCGACGCCGTCGTCAACATCTGGACGCCGGAGGCGCTTGCCGGCCGAGCGGACCGGCGCGCTTTCTACGTCGAGAAGATGCACGTGC
The DNA here is from genome assembly GCA_020846575.1 of Burkholderiales bacterium. GTDB lineage: Bacteria > Pseudomonadota > Gammaproteobacteria > Burkholderiales > SG8-39 > JADLDQ01. The sequence continues at coordinate 2,047 of JADLDQ010000296.1, read as the reverse complement.
CGCAGGAACTGTACACCGGCATTTCGCTGGAGGACATGCTCAGGCGCATGGACGCGGCGGGGATCGAGCTGGCGCTGCTGGTGGCCGCCAAGGTGGGGCCGCTCGGTCCGCGCGCCTGCTATCACGTTCCCTACGAGCTGGTGGCCGACGCGGTGCGCCGCCACCCGGATCGTTTCCGCGGACTCGCCGGCGTGGACCCGACCGAGGGCATGCGCGGCGTGCGCGAGCTGGAGCGCGCCGTGCGGGACCTGGGATTCGTGGGCGCACACAGCTATCCGCACTGGTTCGAGCTCGCCCCCGATCATGCCCGGTACTACCCTTTCTACGCCAAGTGCGTGGAGCTCGGCGTGCCGATCCAGCTCCAGGTCGGCCAGTCGATGATCTACGATCCGTCCTATCCGGTGCGCAGCACCGGCCGCCCGATCGCGCTCGACGCGGTCGCCTGCGACTTCCCCGAGCTGGTGCTGGTGGGCATACACGTGGGCATTCCGTGGACGGAGGAGATGATCGCCATGGCCTGGAAGCATCGCAACGTGTTCATCGGCTGCGACGCGCACAGCCCGCGATACTGGCCCGAGGCCTTCGTGCGTTACCTCGACTCCTACGGCCAGGACAAGGTGATTTTCGGCACCGACTTCCCGGTGCTCGGATTCGAGCGCACCCGGGCCGAGATCGAGGCGCTGCAGCTCAAGCCGCAGGTCATGCGCAAGCTGCTGCGCGACAACGCCCGGGCGCTGTACCGGCTGCCATGAATCTCGCCGACGCCCTGGAGCACCACGCGCGAGCACGGCCGGACCAGGATGCGCTGGTGCAGGGCGAGCGCTCGATCTCGCACCGGGAACTGCGCTGCCTGGTGCGGCGCGCCGCCTCGCACCTGCGCTCCTTGCGCCTCGACGCCGGCGAGGTGGTGGGCGTGGCGCTGCGCGATCATCTCGAACACCTGGTGCTCCTGTACGCGCTGGCGCGCGCGCGCCTGGTCATGCTGCCGATCGACTGGCGCTGGACGCCCGGCGAGCGCGAACGCGCCGCGCGCCACTTCGGCGCGCGGCTCACCCTGGTCGAGCCGGGCGCGGAGATACCGGGAATCGGCTGCATCGCCGTGGACAGCGCCTGGCACCGTGCCGTGCAGCAGGCGAGCGAGGACGGCGAGTTCGAATCGCGCGGCGACGACCCGCTGCTGCTGTGCCTTTCCTCCGGCACCACCGGCCGGCCCAAGGGACCGATGCTCACCCATGGGCAGTTCCTGCGGCGCTTCTGGACCCACTGGATCGACCTGGGGCTGGGGAGCCGCGACCGCTATCTCTCGGCGACGCCGGTGTACTTCGGCGGCGGCCGCAGCTTCTGCATGTCGGTGCTGTTCGCCGGCGGCACAGTGATCCAGTTCCCGCCGCCGTGGGAGCCGCAGGCGCTGGTCGCCGAGGTCGAGCGCCGCCGCGCCACCAGCCTGTTCCTGGTGCCGACGCTGCTGCGCCGGCTGCTCGCGCTCCCCGACTCGCGGCTGGCTGGGCTCGCATCCCTGCGGCTGCTGCTCTCCAGCGGCTCGGCGCTGGGTGCCGGCGAGCGGCGCGAAATCCGCGCGCGGCTGTGCGCGAATTTCTGCGAGTACTACGCCTCGACCGAGGGCGGCGGCATCTCGCTCAACACACCGCAGGACCAGGAGCGTCATCCCGAGTCGGTGGGGCGCGCGATCTTCGGCGTCGAGGTCGAGATCGCCGGCGAAGACCATCGCGCGCTGCCGCACGGCCAGGTGGGACGGCTGCGCTACCGCGGCCCGGGCTGCGCGAGCGCGTTCTACCGCGACGCGCAGGCCTCCGCGGAGGCGTTCCACGCCGGCTGGTTCTACCCGGGCGACCTCGCCTGCCGGGACGAGGACGGCTTCATCTTACTGCGCGGCCGCGCCGGGGACATGATCATCCGCGGCGGCATCAACATCTACCCGGCCGAAATCGAGGCGGTGCTGATGGCGCATCCGGACGTCACCGACGCCGCGGTCCTCGGCGTGCCCTCGACCGAGTTCGGCGAGCAGGTGGCGGCGCTCGTGTGCGCG
>JADLDQ010000501.1 GCA_020846575.1 Burkholderiales bacterium | reverse complement strand
GGCGTGGGGCATTTTTGATCGTCGGCTCACTCGCCAACACTTCGTTGATGCGCACGGCTGATGCCTCGCCGCGCGAGAAGCGCATCACCAACATGCTCACCATCACCAGCGACATCAACGATTGGGTCAGATAGTTGATAAAGGCCACCACCTGGCCAACCGCCATGCCACCCTGCTCAACCTGGACGCCGCCAATCCACAGCGCGGCAACAACCCCCAGGTTGACCAGCAGCATCATCAGCGGCATGGTCACCACGGTGACGCGCACGGCGGCAATATTCTGCGTCATCAGGCGGTCGTTGGCCCCGTGAAAGCGTTCAATCTCATGATCGCTGCGTACAAAGGCTTTGACCACCCGTACGCCGGCCAGATTTTCCTGCATCACCGTGTTGAGGTTGTCGAGCCGCCGCTGTACCCCACTAAAGAGCGGGTAAGACTTGTTGATAATCCAGACGAGAATGACAACGACAATCGGCATCAACAGCAGAAAGAGCAGCGCCAACCGCGGGCTCGTCACAATCGCCATGATCAGCCCGCCGACCATCAGCAGCGGGGCGCGCACCATCACACGCAGCAGCATCATCACAATTTCCTGCACCTGCGTTACATCGTTGGTCAGCCGCGTGATCAACGCACCGGTCTCTAGTTTATCGAGATTGCCAAAGGAAAAAGCCTGGACCTTGCGGAAGAGTTCGCTGCGCAGATCAGCCCCAAAGTATTGGCCGGCCAAGACCGCGTAGACCCCACAGCCCACCCCACCGGCCAGCCCAATCAGCGCCACCACGGCCATCCACAGCCCAGTGCGCCAGACCACGCCCAGATCACCCGGCGTGATGCCCTGGTCGATAATCTGCTGGATCAGCCGCGGTTGCAACAGATCCATCGCCACTTCCAACACCATCAAGAGAGGGGCAAGCACGGCCCAACCCCAGTAGGGTGCCAGAAAACGCCCCAATTTTCGTGTTGCGTACATAGTTAACTTTCTACTTTACCGTCGTGGCCACCGCTGCAAAAAGGCGCATAGGCCAATGCAATCTGCTTGTGAATTTTTGCATTATAGCAAAGAATTGTAAAGAAGTTATGGGGAAATGCGCGCAGTTTCTAGAAAACGAGGATAGAACGCGGATTTACCGGATTAGGCGGATTTTCGCTGAGCAATTGCGATTTGGATGCGTCGGGGCCACGAGCATAAGCGAGTTGGAGACCACTCGCTTATGCTCGTGGCTCCGACGCATCTTGCTATTTTAGCTGCTTGACAAAGCGGATGAAGCCTTTTACGATCGCACTCACTTGTGTCTTGTCCGCGTCCCGGCCTTAAACTGCATTACTTGAACTGGCATCAACAGAAAGTAGCAATCATGGATCTTCTTGGCCCGTTTACGCGTCCCATCCAAACGCCTGTACTCGCACCCGACGTAACACTTAGCTTTGCCTGCCCCATGCATGGACGGCGCGTCGCTTGGGCGGCCAACCACACCTTCAACCCGGCCGCGATTGTGCATCAGGATCAGATCAACCTGCTCTTCCGTGCCGAGGATGGCGTCGGTGACACGATTGGCACCTACACCTCACGGATTGGCCTCGCCGTCAGCGATGACGGACTAAACTTTACCATGCTGGCCGAACCGGTCTTTTATCCCGCCGATGACGCGTTTAAGGGTTACGAGTGGTATGGTGGCTGTGAAGATGGGCGGG
>JADLDQ010000500.1 GCA_020846575.1 Burkholderiales bacterium | reverse complement strand
CGCGACACGCCGGGCCACGCGGTCGATTCCTCCGCCAGCGTCACGGCGCCGGGACATCCGCCATGCACCATGGTGTTCAGGCTGCGCAGGAATTCGACCGCGTCGAGGTTCTCGCGCCCGCCATGCTTGTTCGGCAGCCATTCGCCCGGCTTGCGCGAATAGTCGAGGTAGAGCATGGATGCGACCGCATCCACCCGCAGGCCATCGACGTGGAACTGGTCGAGCCAGTAGTGGGCGCTGGCGAGCAGGAAACCTGCGACCTCGCGCCGCGCGTAGTTGAAGATGTGGGTGCCCCAGTCCTGATGCAGCCCCAGGCGGGGGTCCTCGTGTTCGTAGAGCGCGGTGCCGTCGAAGTGCGCGAGCGCCCAGGCGTCGCTCGGGAAATGCCCGGGCACCCAATCGAGGATCACACCGATGCCCGCCTGGTGGCAGGCGTCGATCAGCGCGCGCAATTCGTCCGCGGAACCATAGCGACTGGTCGCGGCGAAGAACCCTGTACTCTGATACCCCCAGGACTCGTCCAGTGGATGCTCGGTCAGCGGCAGCAGTTCGATATGCGTGTAACCCATGTCGCGCACGTAGGGCACGAGCGCCGCGGTCGCTTCGCCATAGCTGTAGAAGCGCCCATCGGGATGCCGGCGCCAGGATCCGAGGTGCACTTCATAGATGCTGATCGGCGCATGCAGCCAGTCGAACGCGGCGCGCCCTTGCATCCACGCCTGATCGCCCCAGGGATATCCGGAACGCGGGCGGGTGCGCGATGCGGTACCGGGGCGTCGCTCGTAGGCCTGGGCGTACGGATCGGATTTGAGGAGGATGCGGCCGTCGCCGCGATGCCGGATCTCGTACTTGTAGAGCGCGCCCTCCGGCACGTCGGGAATGAAGAGCTCCCACACGCCCGAGGATCCGCGCACGCACATCGGATGCACGCGGCCGTCCCAGGCATTGAAATCCCCGACGACGCTGACCCGTTCGGCGTTCGGCGCCCAGCACGCGAACCGATAGCCGTTGACGCCCAGACGCTCGTCGGGATGCGAGCCGAGGGTCCGGTAGGCTTGCAGCAGCCGTCCTTCATTGAACAGGTAGAGTTCGTCGTCATCGAGCGCCGGTGGGAAGGCGTAGGCATCGTGCCGCTCCCAGGTGTGCTCGCCGCGCGTGATGCGCAGGCGGTAGGGCATGGGTGGCGCTTCGGTGTCCTGCCACCGGAACAGGCCCTCGCCCTCGGCCTGCATCTCGACCCAGCCGCCGCCGGCATGGATCCAGGCGCGCTCGGCGCCGGGTTCGTATGCACGCACGCCGTAGCGGCCGCTATGGCGATGCAGGCCGAGT
>JADLDQ010000295.1 GCA_020846575.1 Burkholderiales bacterium | reverse complement strand
TCTCGCGCGCGCGGCCGGCCGCGCCCGACCCGGCCGGTGCCGGGGGCGGTTCGATGGCCGGCGCTGGGGGCGGCGCGCCGGCCGGCGCCGGCCCGAGCTGGTCCAGCGTGGCTCGATCCACGCCCGAGTCCGAGGATGGGGACAGGCTCGCGTCGCCCCCGGCATCCTGCCCCATGGCGGGCCGCGGATCGCCGTCCGGTTCGCCGCCGGCGGGCGCCTGGGGGAGGGGGCGTTCCCCAGGCGGGGGCCGCAGCTCGATGCCGGGCGCAATACCCGCGTTGGGCAGCGGGCGGTCGTGAAGCGCCGTGGCCACTGCGCGCGCCGTGCCCATCAGGTTCTGTTCCTGCGCCGCGACCAGGAAGCGCTCCATCTCCTGCACGTAGAGCCAGCCCACCCAGGGCAGCGCCGCGAGCACGAGCGCGGCGAGCGCGAGCTTGCTGCGCAGACCCGGCCGGAACAAGGATCTCAGCGCAGTACTCCGGCGATCGGGGCCGCTCGCCCGCCCTGACTCAGGACTGCCACCGGTAACCCATGCCGTACACCGTCTCGATGGCGGCGAACTCTCCGTCCGCGGCCTGGAACTTGCGGCGGATGCGCTTCACGTGCGAGGTGACGGTGTCGTCGTCCACGACCAGGTTCGACTCGCGCATCAGCTGCTCGCGGTTCTTCACATGGCCGGGGAAGCGCGCCAGCGCGTGCACCATCCAGAATTCGGTCAGCGTCAGCTCCACGCGCTGCCCGCGCCAGGTCGCCGTGAAGCGTTTCATGTCCAGTGCGAGCAGGCCGCGCTCCAGCACCTCCTCCTGCGATCTGGGTTCCCGCTGCACATCGACGCGGCGGAACAGCGCCGCGATCCGCGCCAGCAGGTGCGGCAGGCTCACGTCCTTGGTGAGATAGTCGTCCGCTCCGGTGCGCAGTCCCGAGACCACGTCCACGTCGGCGTCGCGCGCGGTCAGAAAGATGATGGGCAGCTCCGGCGACTGGGCGCGCAGGTCGCGGCAAAGGGCGTAGCCGCCGTCGTGCTCGTCGCCCAGGCCGATGTCGAGGATCGCCAGATCGGGCAGGCGGGTGCGGAACGCCGCCATCGCCTCGGCGCGCCCGCCATGCGCCTCCACCTGGTAGCCGTGGCGCTTCAAGGCGTCGGCGTAGTTGGCGCGGATCGCCGGGTCGTCCTCGACAAGCGCGATTCTTCGGGGCATGGCAGGCAGGCGGGGTCGCTCGCCGACTATACCCCACTGCCTTTGCGCCCAGGCGCGGGCGCTGCCCGAGGCCAGGCGAAGCAACCGGGCATTTGAGATGCCGGCGGGAAAGTCGAGGCGCAAGCCGCGGCCGGCGCCTCGAAACAGACCGCGCGCGCCTCATGCGCGGCCGGCCATTCTGCCGCCGGTCACATTCTTGCCAGATTTGATCACCCGTGCGCCCATTTCACCTGTTTCAATTCAGGCTGTGACTTCTCCGAAAGAAAAACCCGTGGACGGCGAGCCAAGCACACGATCCCGGAACTGGTCGATGGCGGCCGACGCGCTGGCATCGGTCGGGCTGGCGGTCGGAATCGGACTGGGAATCAGCGTCGCCCTGGGGGCAGCCGTTCTCTTTCTGGCCCAGCCCTCGGGGAACGCGGAGCGCGCGCCCGCGGCTCCGCAGGCCCGGGTTGCGGCCGATGCGCCGGCGGGTCAGCGATGACCCCCGATGCCTACGGCGAGTGTCCACTGGGCGTGGAATGCGCGCTGCCCGCCAGTGCACCGCTGCGCGCGCGCCCGGTGCGCCGGCCCGGAGCCTGGGTGCGCTGGTTACGGCTTCGCGCACGCCTCAGGCCCGGCGGCCGCGCCCGCCCACTCGCCTCCTGCTGAAGCGCGTCCGGACCGAAGTCGCGTCCTGGTCCGGACCGCGTTCATCCTGCGCCTGCGGGCCCCGGTCGTTCAGGGCTTGCCGAGAAAATCGAACAGCTCCTCCTCGCTCAGCGGCGGCGCTACGGGCGCCTCCTCCACGGGCGCCTGTTCGGCAGGCGCCTGCCCCGCGGCCGCGCCGGCGGGCTGCGCCGGACCGAACGGCGCCGCGGGCGCGGTATCGGGACCGATCAGCCGAAACAGGTCGGCCTTGATGGCCTCGTAGTCCAGCGCCGCTCGGCCCTGCAAGCGCATCAGGATGCGCGAGGGCAGATCGAGCAGCCGCGGCTCGGCGCTGCGCATGTTGGCGGCGATGTTCAACGCCGGGATCAGGTGGGTGTTGCGCCACCCCCCGTTTGCCTTGTCCACCGCCTCGATGATGGCGTTCTGCGCGCGTGCCACGCCCGCGAGCAGTTCCGCGAGCTGGTCCGCTGAGAGGTTCATGGCTGACTCCTGGATCCGGGCCGCAGCGTCGAGTCGCGAAGCATACCGTCAATGCACGCCGTACAGAACGGCGGTGCGCCGCGGCGCCCGCCGGGACCTCATGCTCAGCGCTGTGCCTGCCCGTCGCTGCGAAAGCTGTCGTAGGAAGCCCTGATCTCGGCGCGCAGGCGCTCGGCGTCCCAGGCTTTGGACAGGAACTTGTGGACAGCTGCGGTGTTCACCGCATCGAGCAGTGTCTGGGGATCGGAGGAACCGGTAATGGCGATGCGCACCGCCGAGGGATAGAGCCGCTGCACGCTCTGCAGGAACTGCGCGCCGCTCATGCCGGGCATCCTCTGGTCGCACACGACCACGGCCACGCGGTGGCGCGCCAGCAGCTCGTAGGCGTGCCGGGTGTCGGTGGCGCCGAGCAGCGGGAAGTCCCCGGTGTCGAGCTGCGCCTTCAGCAACTCCAGGTCAGCCGGGCTGTCGTCCACCACCAGCACCGCCGGCCGGCCCGGCTGCGGCTCGGCGAGGTCGAGCCTGCGGCCATCGCGCAGCAGCGCGAGGCAATCCGCGGGCGGCATCGGCCGGGCGAAGAAAAAGCCCTGCATCTCGTCGCAGCCGTGGCCGGACAGGAAATCGATCTGCCCCTGCGTCTCGATGCCTTCGGCGATGACCCGCATGCCCAGCGTGTGGGCGAGGTTGATGATGGCCAAAGTGATCGCCGCGTTCTCCGGGTCGCTGGCGATGTCGTGCACGAACGTGCGGTCCACCTTGAGCACGTCCAGCGGAAAGCGCTTCAGGTATGCCAGGCTCGAGTAGCCGATGCCGAAATCGTCCACCGAGAGCTTGATGCCCGCCGCGCTCAACGCTTGCAGCACCCGCGCCGCGCCGTCCGGGTCGTTCATGAGCAGCGATTCGGTGATCTCGAACTGGACCTGCCCCGGCTCGGTACCGGTTTCATGGAGGATGCGCGTGAGCACGACGTCGAGATCCTTCTGCTGGAACTGGCGCGCCGAGAGGTTCACCGCCACCGGCGGGACCTTGACGCCCCCGTCCCGCCAGGCGCGTATCTGGCAGCAGGTCTGCCTGAGCACCCACTCCCCGACCGGCAGGATGAGGTTTGTTTCCTCCAGCACCGGAATGAACGCGGCCGGACCGGTGAGCCCCACGCCGGGCTGGTTCCAGCGCAGCAGCGCCTCCAGCCCGCAGACCTCGCCGGTGGCGAGGTCCACCCGCGGCTGGTACTCGAGCAGAAACTCCTCGCGCGCCAGCGCGCGGCGCAGTCGCGATTCCATCTGCGCCCGCCGCAGCGAGCGCTCGTTCATCTCGCGGGTGAAGAACTGGAAGTTGTTGCGCCCCTGCTCCTTGGCGCGGTACATCGCCGCGTCCGCGTTCATCAGCAGGGTGCCGGCCTCGTCGCCGTCGGCGGGATAAAGAGCGATGCCGACGCTCGCCGATACGTAGGATTCGTGTCCGTCCAGGTCGAACGGCGCCACCATCGCTTCGATGATCTTCTGCGCGACCGTGCCGGCGTCGCCCGGTTGCGCCAGATCCATCAGCACCGCGCTGAATTCGTCACCGCCCAGGCGTCCGGCGGTGTCGTTCTCGCGCACGCAGCGCAGCAGGCGCTGCGCCGTCTGCTTGAGCAGCAGGTCGCCGGCGGTGTGACCCAGGGTGTCGTTGATCACCTTGAACCGGTCGAGGTCGATGAAAAGCACCGCCATCAGGCCGCCGCTGCGCTTCGCCTGCGCCATGGCGCGCATCAGACGGTCGTGAAACAGGTGGCGGTTGGGCAGCCCCGTCAGGGAGTCGAACTGGGCGAAGTAGGCGAGGCGGTCGGCAGCCTGGGTGCGCTCCAGCGCCACCGCCAGCACGCCGGCCAGGCTGTGCAGGAAATCCACCTCCTCCGGGGTGAACGCGCGGCGCCGGGCACTGTGCACGCCGAGCACCCCGAAAGTGCCCTCGGCGGAGCGGATCGGCATCTGTACGCCGCTCTGGATGCCCCAGTGTGCGAGCAGCGACCGTCCTGCGTGACTCGGGTCCGCGTAGTTCTCCACCACCACCGGCTCGTGGCGCGAAAGCGCCCGCTCCAGCGGGCCGCCCGGCGAGACGGGCACGCCGGCAAAGCCGGGCCAGTCGCGGGGCCAGCCGCTGGAAGCCATGCAGGTCACGCGCCGGCTTTCGCGTTCGAAGCGCGAAATGTCGCAGCAGTCAACCGCGAGCGCACCCCGGGCGAGTTCGACCGCCTGGCGCAGCACCGCCACGATCTCGGTGGCGGCGAGCGCCTGCTGGCTGAACTCCGCGATCAGACGCTGGTGCTGCGCCTGAACGCGGCTTCTTTCCTCCGCCAACTGCCGGGCGAGAAACTGCCCGATCTGGCTGCCGATCGCGAGCACCGCCTTGCGCAGCCGCTCGTCCGGTTCGCGGATCTCCAGGCTGTGGAACGCGAGCACGCCGATGACGCGGCCGGCGGAGGTGACCGGAAACACGAATGCGCCGCGCATGCGCGCGCGCTGCTCGGCGTCGCTGCGCCGCACGCCGGGCGCCGCGTCGATGTCGGCCATCCAGATCGCCTGGCCGGTCTCCCACGCGCGTCCGGCGACGCTCTCGCCCGGGGCGAGCACCCGCCGGCGCGAGCGCTCGATGAACGCCTCGATCGGGGCGCCCGGCTTTGCCCAGAATTCGACGAAACGCAGCACCCCGGCGCTCTCGTCCACCTGCAGGTAGCGCCCGCAGTCCCAGTCCTCGGTCTCGCAGACCGCCTGGATGACCGCGCGCAGCGCCTGCACGGCGCTCTCGGCCCCGGCCAGCCGGCTCGCCACCGCGTGCTCCAGGTTCTGGAGCCGCTCGGCACGCAGGCGCGCCGAGATGTCGCGCAGGATGACGACCACGAACTCGCCGTCGGGCGCGCGCACGTGGCGCCGGTAGACCTCCACCGGGAAGCTCGAGCCGTCCTTGCGGAAGTGCAGGCCCTCGCGGGAATTCTCCTGAACGCGGCCCTCGATCACCGCCCGGTACACCTGCGCCTGCTCTTCGTGGGTGCGGCGCGACAGTTGGTGCGAGCCCATGGCGAGCAGTTCGTCACGGGAGTAGCCGAGCTGCTCGACGCCGGTGCGGTTCACGTCGACGACGCGCAGCGTCGGCAGTTGCACCAGGATGATGATGTCCAGCGACAGGTCCATGGCCGCGCGAAAGCGACGCAGATCGGCCTGCGCCGTGAGGCGCTGCAGGTACTGGCCGAGCTGGCTGCCGATCGATGCGACGGCCTTCTGCAGCCGCAGGTCGGGCGCTCGCACCGAGCGGCAGGAGAAGCTCATCACGCCCGCGATGCGCTCGCCCGCGGTGACCGGAAAGACGAACGCGGCGCGGATCCCCGCATCGAACGCGCTGTCGCGAAGCGCGCGGGTGGCAAGGTGCGCCAGGATATCGGGGACCCACTGCGCCTGCCCGCTCTGCCACACCTCGCCCAGAATGCCCTCGCCGCGCGCCACCCGCAGCGCGCGCGAGGACTCGATGAACTGCAGCAGGCGCGGCTCCGGGATCGACCAGGCTTCGGCGACGCGAAGCAAGCCCGCCGACTCATCGACCGCGAAATAGCGCCCGCATTCCCAGTTCTCGGATTCGCACAGGTTGCGGATGACCGCCACCAGCGCGGTGCGGGCGTCGAGCGACTGTGCGAGGCAGCGGCCGATGGCGTGCTCCAGGTTCTGGAGCTGGTCGGCACGCTCGCGCAGTGCGCGCGCGCGCAGCGTGGCCATACCGTAGCCGATGTCCTCGGCGAGCCGCTCCAACTGCGCGGTTTCCTCGGGGTCGAACGCGCGGCGCTGGGTGGCGCTGACCGAGAGCACCCCTGCCGTCGCGGCGTTCGACCACAGCGGCAGGACCAGGAGCGAGCGCACACCGCACTCGATGAGCGACTCCCGAAAGCGAAGCGGCGCCGGCGCGGACAGGATGTTGGCGATGCGCTGCGGCCGTCCGGTGCGCATCGCGTTCCCCGCGGGACTGGGATCGTCCTCGGCGTAGCTGAAACGCTGCGCAGCGATGAAGCGCCCGGCCTCGCCGCCGAAGGCCACGGGCTGGATGGTCCTGCCCGCGTCGGGCTCGGCGATCCCGATCCAGCAGGCGAAATAGCCGCCGGGCCCGGTCAGAATGGCGCAGACATCGTCGAACAACTGCTGTTCGTGGGTGGCGCGCATGAGGGCGCGCCGGCACTCGGAGATGAGCTTCTGCGTCCGCCAAAGAACGCGCGGGCCCGGGCGGCCGCTGCGCAGCAGCGCCCCGGCGCGGCCGGAAACCGTGCCGATGCCCTGCGCCCGGGATTCAGGTGCGGCCGGTGTCTCGGCCAGCCGCGCGGAGGGCTTTGCGGCTCGGGGTCTGCGTTTGGTGCCTGGAGACTTGACCAGCATCGGATCCGTCTTTGCGGTGCGGACGTGGATTCTGAGGGAGGATCGACCGGGAGCCAAGCCCGCCGGCAACGAGCGCTCAGCCCGATGAGCGCGCGGGCTGCGAGCGGGCCACCCCGGGTTATCGGCAGCCGGCAGACACGCGCGCAGGGCGCCGTGGGCCGCACCGCCGCCCGCAGCGCGCAGCGCGGGGCTGCGCCTTGTTCCGCCCGTCGTTCCGGCGGCGGGTTCCCGGGGCCGCCTGGCGCCTACTTGCCGCCCGGCTTGGCGCCGGCGGCGATCATGACCTTCTGCAGCACGCTCGCCTCGTCGCGGATGTAGGCGTCGAACTGCTGCGGGCTCATCGGCATGGGCTCGGCGCCCAGCTTCGCCAGCCGCGCCAGCACCTCCGGCTCCCGCTCCGCGCGCAGGATCTCGGCATTGAGCC
>JADLDQ010000294.1 GCA_020846575.1 Burkholderiales bacterium | reverse complement strand
TGCGATTCGCGAGCATCAGCGGTATCAGCGCGCGCACGTCCTCGGCATGTTCGAGGCGCTCGATCATCGCCGGGATTTTCCCGACGTTCTCCGCCGCAAGCGGATTCCCGCCGTAGTCGACGCAATCGAAGAAGTGTTGCAGGTGCTCCTCGCGACTCATCGGATTTCCCGGGTCACCGCGCGGCCGCTCGAGCGTGGCCCGAAACTCCTGGCCAGTCCGGGTGGTCACCTTGACGCGCGCGCCGATCGAGAACCTGGCGTTCGCGGGATCGTCCAGGCTCTGGTCCGGTTCGACGTGCACGACCCTGGTGAGTTCCAGGATCTGCGGCTGCCTGATATACGCCTCGTCGAAATGCCGCAGCCGCGAACCGCCCGCCAGGAGCGCGTTCGCCACGCAGTAGCGGATGTTGAACTGTGCGTTCACCTTGGGGTTCTCGCCGATGGAGAAGGGCTGACCGACCAGCTTGTGCACGTGAGGCGATACGGTGACATCGACGCGCGCGACGTCGCTCGCAGCAAACCCCTTTTCGCCCATGAGGCCGAGAATCGCGTCGGTCGGCGCGAGCGTACCCCCGCAGCTGGGGTATTTCTTGAACAGCAGCTTGTCCAGATGGAAATCCGTTCCGAGCCCCGCCGTCAGCGTCTCCCGGTCGCAGCGATCCTTCGCGTAGAGGTGCAAGTAGCCGTAGATGCCCTCGATGAAGTTGCGCGGGCCGGTGATCCCGGCTCTCGCAAGCTGTGCGCACACGATTCCGGACTGGGCGGCGAAACCCTGGATCACGCGCACGGCAAGCGACCCGTCTATGTTGCTCTGCATGCTGCCGCCCGCCTTGTTGAACGCCAGCGCAAGCGCATCGACCATCTGGCGCGCATCCAGACCCAGGATCCTGCCTGCGACCGCCGCAGGCGCGAACACGCCGCACACGCCCGTCGGATCGAAGCCGTCGTAGACCGACACCGTGTTCAGCCTCGATGCGAACTCCATGCCCGCTGCGAGGGCGGCGAGAAATTCCTTGCCGCTGCAGCCGCCGGCGAGTTCGGCCGCCGCGAGCGCGGCCGCAACCGAGGAAGCGGCCAGGTGCAGGCCCGGCGTCATGCCGTCGCAGTAATCGAGCGCCCGGCCCATTGCCGCGTTCACGAAGGCGGCATTGTGGGCGGGCACCATGCCACCATGCACGAGAACGCTCGCCTCCCCGGCCCCGCCCCAAGTGCGCACCTGCCTCGCGAGCGCCTCGCAGCCCTCGGCCCGCGCCCCCGCGATGGTGGTCCCCGCAATGGTCAGAATCACCCGCCTGGCGATCTCGATCACCCTTTCGGGCAGATCCTCGAACCGCGTCTCCAACACATAGTTCGCCAGCGTCTGCTCGATGACCATGGATCATTGCCTCAAGGTGTACCCGCCATCGCCCCACTCCAAGCGCGGCGGAGCAGCGCGCAATCTACGCCTTCGGGAGCGCCATCGCAATGTCCGAGCTCGAGGCAGCGCGCGGGGCGGACAGCCCCGCGTTCCTTGTGCCTCAGTGTCCAACTGACGCTGGACTCGGCCCTCAGTCGAAAAAGCGCGCATAGGGCGTGCCGGCGAAGCGGCCGCGCAGCTCTTCGAAGTTCGCGATCTCCTCGCGCGCGGGGAGCCGCGCGATCTTGCGGGTGTAGGCCGCGCCGGCATGCGCCGGATCGACCTCCAGGAAACGGCAGACCCGCTGCATGGCCCCGGGAAACTCGGCCGCCATCTCCTCGTACTCCACATCGAGCACCCGGTGGCTGCGAAGCAGCGGGCTCGCCGTCTCCAGGGCCTGGCGCTGGCGTTCGAAATGCTGCAGGCAGCGCTGCGGCTCGATCGTCATCGGCCCGAGGCCGAGGGCGGGCGCGGCGCCGGGCAGGTGCCACACGCCGGTGAGCCGGGCGCGTTCGAACGAAAGCAGGGACTCCAGCCAGTTGCGGCGCTGCAGGTGCACGATGCGCAGGTCCGCGTCCGCGCCTATGGCCTCCCAGGCGCTCGCCGGCGGGCCGGAACGAGCCTGGAAGTAGAAGAGCTTGAAACCGAGCGCGCCGGCGGCCGTGCGCTGGGAGAACAGCCGCCGCAGGTAGGCCGCACCGTCCTCGTCGTTGCGGCAGGCCGCGAGGCCCGCACCCAGGCCACGGGGAAGGCCCGCGCCCACCGTGGCGCGTGACGCCTCCTCGGCCCGGCGCACCGGGTCGAAGTGGAACAGTTCCCCGTAGTACAGAACGCCGGGGTGGTCAGCCAGGGAATTGCCGAGCAGCGTGGTGCCGGTGCGCCCGGTCGCCAGCAGGATGAATCGAATCACCTGCTCGGGCCCCGGCGCGGCGCCTCGCTCCCCGCGGCCTCAGCCGGGCGTCCAGATGCGCGCTTTCGGTCCGGCCAGATCGAGCAGCAACTCGTTCGTGCGGCGCACGAATCCGGCGGGATCCTCGAGAGTGCCGCCTTCGGCCAGCAGCGCCTGCTCGAACAGCAGGTGGCCCCAGTCCGCGAAGCGCTTGTCGTCCAGGCTCGAGTCGCTGCGCAAGCGCTCGACCAGCGGGTGCTCCGGGTTGATCTCCAGGATGGGTTTGCCGGCGGGCACGTTGCGGCCGGCGGCCTTGAGAATGCGCGCGAAATTCCCCCCGAGATCGTGCTCGTCGGCGACCAGGCAGGACGGCGAAGCGGTGAGCCGGTGGGTGACCCGCACCTCCTTCACCAGGTTCTCCAGCACGCCCTTCAGCCGTGACGCGATGTCCCGGTACTCGTCGGCCTTCCTGGCGTGCTCCTGCACCGCCTCCTCGCCCTCGATCTTCCCGAGGTCGAGTTCTCCCTTTGCTGCCGAGGCGAGCGCCTTTCCCTCGAATTCGGGCAGGTTCGCCACCACCCACTCGTCGACCCGGTCGCACAGCAGCAGGGCCTCGACGCCGCGGCTGCGCAGCAGTTCCAGGTGGGGGCTGTTCTTCGCGGCGAGGAAGGTCTCGGCGGTGACGTAGTAGATCTTCTCCTGCCCGGGTTTCATGCGGGACACGTAGTCGGCGAGCGACACCGTCTGTTCCTCGCCGTCGGTATGGGTGGAGGAAAAGCGGGCCAGCTTCGCGAGGCGCTCCCGGTTCGCGTGGTCCTCGCCGATGCCTTCCTTGAGCACCCGGCCGAATTCCTTCCAGAAGGCGGCGTACTTCGCCCGCTCGCCCTCGGCCAGATCCTCCAGCAGCTGCAGCACCCGGCGGGTGCAGCCGGAGCGGATGGCGTCGATGTCGCGGCTTTGCTGCAGGATCTCGCGCGACACGTTGAGCGGCAGGTCGTTGGAATCCACCACGCCGCGCACGAAGCGCAGGTAGGCCGGTAGCAGCTGCTCGGCGTCGTCCATGATGAACACCCGCCGCACATACAGCTTCAGCCCCCGCCGGTGCTCGCGGTCCCACAGGTCGAACGGCGCGCGCGCAGGAACGTAGAGCAGCTGGGTGTACTCCTGGCGGCCTTCCACGCGGTTGTGGGTCCAGGCGAGCGGCGGCTCGAAATCGTGCGCGACGTGTTTGTAGAACTCCTGGTACTGCTCGGCGCTGATGTCCCCTTTGGGCCGGGTCCAGAGTGCGCTCGCCTGGTTGACGGTCTCCTCCTCGTCTTTCGCGACCGTCTCGCCGCGGTCCTTGTCCCATTCGTACTTCCTCATCAGGATGGGGATGGCGATGTGATCGGAGTACTTGCGGATGATCGCCTTCAGGCGCGCCTCGGACAGCAAGTCCGCCGCCCTGGTCTCCTCGTCGTCGCGCAGGTGCAGGGTGACTTCGGTGCCGCGGCCTTGCTTGTCGAGCGTCTCGACCGTGTACTCGCCGGCGCCCGCGTTCATGTCGCATTCCCAGCGCACGCCCTCCGAGGCCGGCGCGCCGGCCCGCCGGGTGAGGAGCGTCACCCGGTCCGCGACGATGAACGAGGAGTAGAAGCCCACGCCGAACTGGCCGATCAGCTGCGCATCCCTGGCGCGGTCGCCCGTGAGCGCCGCGAGGAACTCGCGCGTACCCGACTTGGCGATGGTGCCGATGTTGCGGATGACCTCTTCGCGGGTCATGCCGATGCCGTTGTCGGACACGGTGATGGTGCGCGCCTCCCGGTCGAAGCAGACCCGCACGCGAAGCTCCGCGTCCGAACCGTACAGGGAATTGTCCGACAGCGCCTCGAAGCGCAGCCTGTCGGCCGCGTCGGAGGCGTTGGAGATCAGCTCCCGGAGGAATATCTCCCGGTTGCCGTACAGCGAATGGATCATGAGGTGCAGGAGCTGCTTCACTTCCGCCTGGAAGCCGAGCGCTTCGCGGTTCGCGGTGGTTGTCATGGGTATCGTTCCTTGCGAGGGCCGTTGCCGGCTGGACCGGCCGGGATATGGGGTTGCGGTCCCGTTTTTTCAATGTGCCGTGGCCTGCGCGCGCCGGGGTGCGCTCACCCGTTTCCCGTTATCGCGCGTTGCGCCGGCGGCAGGCGGCGATAGTATAGGCGGCCGACACGCGCTCACCCGTATTCGCCGCAGGAACACGCCATGATTCCGAGGAAAACCGCCCCCGGGGAACTGCGCCGGCTGCTCGCCTGGGCGCTCTTCGCCCTGAGCGCCGCCATCCTGAGCCTGCCGCCGGCCGGCGCGGCCGATCCCCCCGGGCAGCCGGCCCTCCCCGACGGTGTGAGCGCCGGCCCCTCGGTCGAGGGCGTCTCCGAGTACCGGTTTCCAAACGGCCTGAAGGCGCTGCTCATACCCGACGCCTCGGTGGACACCGTCACGGTGAATATCACCTACCTCGTCGGTTCGCGCCACGAGGGTTACGGCGAATCGGGCATGGCGCACCTGCTGGAACACCTGCTGTTCCGCGGCACGGGGCGCTTCCCGGATCTCAAGGCGCAGCTGGTCAAGCGCGGCGCGCGCTACAACGGCACCACCAGCCAGGACCGAACCAACTACTTCGAGACCCTGGCCGCGGGCGACGACAACCTCGACTGGGCGCTCGCCATGGAAGCCGACCGGATGGTGAACTCCCGTGTGGCCAGGCAGGATCTGGATGCCGAGATGACCGTGGTGCGCAACGAATTCGAGTCCGGTGAGAACAGCGTCGCCAACGTGCTGCGCAAGCGCGTCGCCGCCACCGCCTTCCACTGGCACAACTACGGCCGCGCCATCATCGGTGAGCGCTCGGACATCGAGAACGTGCCCATCGAGCGCCTGCAGCGCTTCTACCAGACCTACTACCAGCCGGACAACGCGGTGCTGGTCGTCGCCGGGAGGTTCGAGCCCGGCGCCGCGCTGCGGCTGCTGCAGCGGCATTTCGGGCCGATCCCGCGCCCCGCCCGGACGCTGCCGCGAACCTACACGGTGGAACCCATCCAGGACGGGGAACGCAGCGTGGTGCTGCGCCGCGCGGGCGACGTGCAGATGGCGAGCGCGATGTACCGCCTGCCGCCGGGCAGCCATCCCGATTACGCGCCGCTCGACATCCTGGTGCGCGTGCTCGACGGCACCCCGACCGGCAGGCTGCACAAGGTCCTGGTGGAAACGGGAAAGGCGAGTTCCATCTTCGGCATGGACGACCAGGCCTATGAACCGGGATACGCCTACTTCGGCGCGAACGTGCGCCAGGGCAATTCGCTGGAGGCGGCGCGCGACGCGCTGCTGGAGGCGATCGAGGGCTTCCGGGCGCGGCCGGTCACCGACGAGGAGGTGGAGCGCGCGCGTATGCGGGTGTTGAACGGTCTGGAGAGGATCATCGCCAGCTCGCGGCAGCTGGCGCTCGTCATGAGCGAGTCCGCCGCGATGGGGGACTGGCGCGCGGTCTTCCTGCACCGCGACCGGGTCAAGGCCGCCACGACGGCGGACATCCAGCGCGTCGCCGAACATTACTTCAAGCCGGCGAACCGCACCGCCGGGCTGTTCATCCCCACCCGGAGCCCGGATCGCGCCGAGATCCCGGCGGTACCGGACATCGCCGCCATGTTCAAGGACTACCGCGGCGCGGCCGGCATGGCGCAGGGAGAGACCTTCGATCCGACGCCCGAGAACATCGAGGCGCGCACCCGCCGGGTGCAGCTTCCCGGCGGCATGAAGCTCGCGCTTCTGCCCAGGAAGACGCGCGGGGGGACTGTGGTCGCGCAGCTTCGCCTGCAGTGGGGGGACGAGCAGGGCAAGCGCGGTCGAAGTACCGCCTGCAGCCTCGCCAGCGCCATGCTCCAGCGCGGGACGCAGGAGCGCACGCGCGAGCAGCTCGCCGTGTCCGTCGCCCGGCTGAAGGCGACCGTCGGCGTCGGCGGCGAGGGCGGATCGCTGCAGACCGTGCGCGAGAACCTGCCCGAGCTGCTGCGGCTGGTGGCGGAGATGCTGCGCCGCCCGTCCTTCCCGCCCTCCGAACTCGCGCAGCTGCGCGAATCGACACTCGCGGGACTGGAGTCGCAGCGCAGCGACCCGCGTGCGGTCTCCGCTCTCGCGCTCGACCGGCACCTGCACCCCTACCCGTCCGATCACTGGTTCTATAGCGCCACTCTCGATGAGCGCATCGATCGCATCCGGGCCGCCAGCGCGCGGGAGGTGCGCGCCTGCCACGACGATTTTTACGGCGCCACAGACGGGTCCCTGTCGATCGTGGGTGACTTCGACGCCGATGAGGTGCTGGGGCTCGCGCGCGAGCTGTTCGACGACTGGAGGAGCCCGGCGCCCTACCGGCGCATTCCGGAAAGGTTCCAGGATTCCCCGCCGCTGCGCCAGGCGATCCTCACGCCGGACAAGGCCAACGCGGTCTATCGCGCCGGGCTCAACCTCAGGCTGCGCGACGACCATCCCGACTACCCGGCCCTGGTGCTCGCGAACTATCTGTTCGGCGGCGCCTCCGACTCGCGCCTGATGCGCCGGGTACGCGAGACCGAGGGCCTGTCCTACAGCGTGGGCTCCAGCCTGCGCGCGGGCAGCCGGGACGAGAGCGGCGAGTTCGGCATGTTCGCGATCTTCGCCCCGGAGAACCGGGCGCGGGTCGAGGCGCTGATCGCGGAGGAACTGCGAAGGGCGGTGTCCGCAGGGTTCACCGGCGAGGAGGTGGCGGCCGGACGCAAGAGCCTGCTGCAGGCGTTGCAGCTCACCCGCAGCCAGGATTCCTTCATCGCCTCGCGGCTCGCGGATTACCTGGAAACCGGCCGGACCTTCGCGCGCGACGCCGGTATCGAGCGGCGCATCGCGGCGCTCACCCCGCGGGAAGTGGCCGCCGCCTTCGAGCGCTGGATCGATCCCGCGCGGGTATCGGTGGTGGTGGCGGGGGATTTCAAGGGCGGGAATTGACGAATCGCGCCCGTGCGACGGTGAATGCCGATGCGACCGGGCTCGCTCTGTCGCGGCAGACCTGCCCGGTGTCCCTGCCCGATGTCCCTGCCCGATGTCCCTGCCTATTCCAGCGCCTGGTAGCGCACTTCCAGGACTTCGATCTCCTCGGCGCCGTGCGGCGCGCGCAGCACCACCGTGTCGCCCTCCCGAGTGCGCAGCAGCGCCCTGGCGAGCGGCGAGACCCACGAAATGCGGCCGCGCGCCGGGTCCGCCTCGTCGATGCCGACGATGCTGACCTCGCGTTGCGTTCCGCCGGCGTCGGCGTAGCGCACGCTCGCGCCGAAGAAGACGCGGTCCTGGTCCTGGTCCCTGGGATCGACGACCTCCACCGCCTCCAGCCGCTTCATCAGGTAGCGCACGCGGCGGTCGATCTCGCGCAGCCGGCGCTTGCCGTAGATGTAGTCGCCGTTTTCCGAGCGATCGCCGTTCGATGCCGCCCAGGAGACGACCCGCACCGTCTCGGGACGCTCGATCTCCACCAGCTTCTTGAGTTCGCCCTTCAGGCGCAGGTAGCCGGCCGGCGTCATGTAGTTGCGGCCGCCGGGGACCGGCGGGCCCGCCTCGGCCGCGGACGCCTCGGACACGGCGTCCTGCGCGTCGGGCTCCCTGGTGAACGCCTTGCTCATGGGATTCGATCTCGCGCTGCGCACCCGCCGCGCCACGGCGCCGTCATTCGCACCGCGGCGGCGCGCCCCCGCGGGCGCGCGGGATGGCGCGATTATAGTCGCTCGCCTGCGGCCTTCCCGGCCGGGCCCCTCCGCACCATCCGCATGCGGCGATGGTAATCTGCGCTCCCCGGTTCGACTCGATTGCAACTCCCGGAGGACGCATGAATGGCGCAGCCGTCGTTGCCGAGATCCTCAAGCGCGAAGGCGTCACCACGCTCTACGCCTATCCGCGCAACGGCATCATAGAGGCCGCCGCAGCCGCCGATATCCGTCCCATCGTCGTGCGGCAGGAACGCACCGGCATGCACATGGCCGACGCGCTGAGCCGCATCACCAGCCGCCAGAAGATCGGCGTGTTCGCGATGCAGCAGGGTCCGGGAACCGAGAACGCCTACGGCGCGCTGGCGCAGGCCTACGCGGAGTCGGTGCCGATCCTGGTGCTGCCCGCCGGCCATCCCCGCCGCCAGGCGCAACTTCCGCCGAACTTCAGCGCGACGCTCAACATGCGCGGGGTCACGAAGTGGATCGAGAGCGTGGTCGCGGTCGACCAGATTCCGCAGGCGCTGCGCCGCGCCTTCACCCAGCTGCGCAACGGCCGCCCGCGCCCGGTCCTGATCGAGGTGCCCGCCGACGTATTGGGCGAGGCGTTCAGCGGCAGCCTCGACTACCAGCCGGTCCTGGCGACCCGGATGGGCCCCGATCCCGCCGTGGTGCCCCGGGTCGCCGAGGCACTGCTCGCCGCGAAGCGGCCGGTCCTGTACGCCGGACAGGGCGTGCACTACGCCAGAGCGTGGAAGCAGCTTCGGGAGCTGGCGGAACTGCTGGCCGCGCCGGTGACCACCACCCTCGCGGGCAAGAGCGCCTTTCCGGAGAACCACCCCCTGTCGCTCGGTTCGGGTGGCGCCACCTTCTCGAAGCAGTCCCACCGGTTCATCCAGGAGGCCGATCTGGTCTTCGGCATCGGCGTGTCGTTTACCGCGACGCCTTTCGGCCACGCGATGCCGGCAGGCAAGCGCTACATCCACGCGACCTGGGACCCGGTGGAGCTCAACAAGTGCGTGGCGACCGAGCTGGGGCTCCTGGGCGACCTGGACGTGGTGCTCGACGCTCTACTGCCCGAGGTGCGAGACCGCCTGAGCGGAAAGCCGCGCGACGCGGGACCGGTTGCGAAGGAGATCAAGGCGGTGAAAGACGAGTGGCTGGCGCAATGGATGCCGCTGCTCACCTCCAACGAGACGCCGATCTCGCCCTACCGCCTGATCCGCGAGCTGCACGCGGCGCTCGACCCCGCGCAGACCATCATCACCCACGACTCCGGTTCGCCGCGCAACCAGATCCCGCCGTTCTGGGAGAGCACCGAGCCGCTCAGCTACATCGGCTGGGGGAAGTCCACCCAGCTCGGCTACGGGCTGGGTCTGATCATGGGCGCCAAGCTCGCCAGGCCGGACAAGCTGTGCGTGAACTTCTGGGGCGACGCGGCGATCGGCCACACCGGGATGGATTTCGAGACCTGCGTGCGCGAGCGCATCCCGATCCTGTCGATCCTGTCCAACAACTTCGCCATGGCTGCCGAGCTCGGCGTGATGCCCTCGGCCACCGAGAAATTCCGCAGCACCGACATCTCGGGAAACTACGCGGATTTCGCCCGCGCCCTGGGCGCTCACGGCGAGCGCATCACCGACCCGGGCGAGGTCGCCGCGGCCATCCGCCGCGGCATCCAGAAAACGCGCGAAGGCGTGCCGGTGCTGCTGGAGTTCATCACCCGCAAGGAGACCCGGGGGAGTTCCCACGGGCGCTCGCACTGAAACCGGGATGGCCGCAAGCCTCGGCGCCGGGAATCCCTGATTCCGATACCACGATCACGCGCTGACATGCGCACTGCTTCCAGATCCCGGCCCGGCACGCACCAGGAGGCAGTCAGAAAATGAGCCCTGCCCGCACCACGACCGGCATCGCCGCCGCCGCCCTGCTGGGCGCCGCCCTTGCATGCGGCGCCCAGCCGGCATCTCTGCAACGCATCAAGCTTCCCCCGGGGGTCGAGATCAGCGTGTTCGCGCAGAACGTGCCCAACGCGCGCTCCATGGCGCTGGGCAGAAACGACGTGCTGTTCGTGGGCACGCGCAGCGCCGGCCGAGTCTACGCCGTGCGTTACCGCGACGGCCGCGCCACGCAGGTCATCACCGTCGCCTCGGGCCTGAACATGCCCAACGGCGTCGCGCTGCACGAGGGCGCGCTCTACGTGGCGGAGGTCAACCGCATCCTGCGCTTCGACGATATCGAGAACCGCCTGCCGCCGTCGGGCCCGGCGCAGCTGAAGCCGGTGGTGGTCAGCGACCGCTTTCCCCGGGACACCCACCACGGATGGAAGTTCATTCGCTTCGGCCCGGACGGCCGCCTCTACGTCCCGGTGGGCGCACCCTGCAACATCTGCGAACCGGCGCCGGACCGCTATGCCCTCATCGCCAGCATCCGCCCAGACGGCTCGGACTACCGGGTGCACGCGCGCGGCGTGCGCAACACGGTGGGCTTCGACTGGGACCCGCGGTCGGGCGCGCTGTGGTTCACCGACAACGGCCGAGACTGGCTGGGCGACGAGCTGCCCGCGGACGAACTGAACGTCGTAACCAAGCCCGGCCAGCACTTCGGCTACCCCTATTGCCACCAGGGCGACCTGCCCGATCCCGAGTTCGGCCGCGAGAGATCCTGCGGCGAATTCTCGCCGCCGGCGCTGAAGCTGGGACCGCACGTCGCGGCGCTCGGCATGCGCTTCTACACCGGGACCCAGTTCCCGCCCGAGTACCGCAACAGCATCTTCATCGCCGAGCACGGTTCCTGGAACCGCTCCAAGCGCATCGGCTACCGGCTCTCGCGCGTGGTGGTGTCGGGCGCGAAGGCGGTGCGACACGAGATCTTCGCCGAAGGCTGGCTGGACGGGGATTTCGTGGGCGGGCGGCCGGTGGACGTCGAGGTCATGCCGGACGGGTCGCTGCTGGTGTCGGACGACGCCCAGGGTGCGATATACCGGATCCGCTACAGCGCCCGGTAGCCGCCGCCGGGCGCTCACGCGCCAGCCGCGTCGAATCCGCAGCGGGAGTCGCGCGGCGGCTTCGCGGTCCGCCGGCAGCGCGGCTCAGGGCCAATCGCCGTTCGCGAGCTTCTCCGCCCAGAACAGTGCGGTGATCGACTTGGCGTCCGTGATCAGCCCTTCCCGCACCCACGCCAGCGCGCGCGGGAGCGGCGCGGTGAACACCTCGAGCAGTTCGCCGTGCTCGGGTCGTGCCTGCGCGGCGACCAAGCCCTCGGCCAGGAAGATCTCGATGCGCTCGTTGGAGTAGCCGATGCACGGGTGCATCACCCCGAGGTAGCGCCAGCGCTCGGCGCTGTATCCGGTTTCCTCCGCGAGTTCCCGCTGCGCGGTCTGCGCCGGGGCCTCGCCGGGGTCGATCTTGCCGGCCGGCAGCTCGATGAAGTCGCGGCCCAGTGCGTAGCGGTGCTGGCGCTCCAGCACCACTTCGCCGGCGGCGGTGAAAGCGATGATCACCACCGCCCCCGGGTGGATCACGTACTCCCGGATCGCCTCGCGCCCGCCCGGGACCCGCACCCGGTCGCGCTTCACGTGCAGGAGCGCGCCGCGGAACACCGACTCGCTCTCCAGTGTGACCTCGGCGAGGTCGTGCTCTCCCGGCGGGACCGCGCTCAAATCGAGCCCAGCCCCTTGATCGCCGACAGGCACAGCTGCATCAGCGCGCCGGGAAACACGCCCAGCGCCAGCAGCGCGAGTCCGTTGGCGGACAGAAGCACCCCGGTATCGAGTTGCGGCCGCACCGGCCCTTGCTGCGTGGGTTCGTCGAAGTACATGAGCTTCACCACGCGCAGGTAGTAGAAGGCGCCGATCAGCGAAAAAGCAACCGCGACCACGGCGAGCCAGACATGCCCCGCCTCGATCACCGCCGAGAGCACCGCGAGCTTCGCGTAGAAGCCCACCAGCGGCGGAATTCCGGCCAGCGAGAACATCGCCAGCATCATCATCGCAGCGAACCACGGGCTGCGGCGGTTCAGGCCGCGGAAATCGCTGATGTGCTCGGCCTCGTAGCCCGCGCGCGAGAGCACGACCACCATGCCGAAGGCGACCAGGCTCATCAGCATGTAGGTGAGCGCGTAGAACATCGCCGCGCCGTAGGCGCCCGGCGCGGAGAGCCGGTTGCCGTCGACGACGCCGCTCGCCAGACCGAGCAGCATGAAACCCATGTGCGCGATGGTCGAGTAGGCGAGCATGCGCTTGATGTTGCTCTGCGCGATCGCCGCCAGATTGCCGACCGCCATCGACAGCACCGACAGGAGAACCAGCATCATCTGCCAGTCGAGCGCGAGCGGCGGGCTTCCGGCAGCTCCGACCAGCAGGCGCATGGCCATGGCGAAGGCAGCGAGCTTCGGAGCCGCCCCGAGGAACAGGGTGACTGCGGTCGGTGCGCCGTGGTAGACGTCCGGTATCCACATGTGGAAGGGCACCACGCCCAGCTTGAAGGCGATCCCGGCGACCAGGAATACCAGTCCGAAGGCGAGGATGGTGCGGCTGCCGCTTGCGCCGCCGCGCAGCGCGTTGGCGACCGAGGTGATCTCCAGCGAACCGGTCGTACCGTACAGGATGGACATGCCGTACAGCAGCAGTCCGGAGGCGAGCGCCCCGAGGACGAAGTACTTCATCGCCGCCTCGGTTGCCGCGGTCGACTCCCGGTTCAGCGCGACCAGCGTATACAGGCACAGCGACATCAGTTCCAGGCCCAGGTACACCGTTAGGAAGTGGTTGGCCGACATCATCACCATCATGCCGAGCGTAGCGAGCAGCACCAGTACGAAGTACTCGCCCTTCAGCAGGTTGCGCTCGCGCAGATAGGCGCGCGAGTACACCAGGCACAGCGCGACGCCCAGGTAGGCGAAGAGCTTCAGGACGCTTGCCATCCGGTCGGACACGAACATGCCGTTGAAGGTATAGGCGACCTCCCCGCCCGTCATGCCCATCACGTACGCGGTGCAGACCGCGCAGCCGGCCAGGGTCGCAAGAGAGAGCGCGTAGGAAAGGCCGCGCCAGCGCTCGCCGCAGTACACGTCCAGTATCAGGATGGCGCACGCGGCCGCCAGCAGGAAGATCTCGGCATAGGCCGGAAGCATGATGGGCAGTGCGGAAATCACAGCTTCCCCGCCGCGACGTGTTTGAGCAGGTTCTCCACCGAGACGTGCATGAACTCGGTGAACGGCGCCGGATGCAATCCCAGCCAGAGCACCGCGATCGCCAGCGCCCCCAGGACCAGCAGTTCCCTCGGCCCCGCGTCGGTGAGCTCGGCGACCCGCGGATTGGCGATCGCGCCGTAGATCACCCTCTTGTACAACCACAGGGTATACGCGGCGCCGGTGATGAGCGTGGTGGCGGCGAGGAAGGCGACCCAGAAGTCGAACTGCATCGCACCCATGATCACCATGAACTCGCCCACGAACCCGCTGGTGGCCGGAAGCCCGCAGTTCGCCAGTGCGAACAGCATCATGAACGAGGCGAACTTCGGCATCGTGTTCACCAGACCGCCGTAGTCGGCGATGTTACGCGAGTGCATGCGGTCGTACATCACGCCCACGCACAGGAACAGCGCCGCCGACACGAACCCGTGCGAGATCATCTGCACCAGAGCCCCCTCGACGCCGTAGGCGTTGAACAGGAACATGCCCAGGGTGACGAAACCCATGTGGGCGATCGAGGAGTAGGCGATCAGCTTCTTCATGTCGGTCTGCACCAGCGCCACCAGTCCGATGTAGACGATGGCCACCAGCGACAGCGTGATCATCAGCGGCGCAAGGTAATGGCTCGCGTCGGGCAGGATCGGCAGCGAGAACCGGATGAAGCCGTAGGCGCCCAGCTTCAGCAGGATGGCGGCCAGCACCGCGGAGCCTCCCGTGGGGGCTTCCACGTGTGCATCCGGAAGCCAGGTGTGAACCGGCCACATCGGCACCTTCACCGCGAATGCGAGCAGGAAGGCGACGAACAGGACGATCTGCGCATCCAGCGGCAGCGGCAGGGTGTGGTAGTCCAGAACCGCGAAGCTGCCGCCCGACCGGCTGTACAGGTACAGGAACGCGACCAGCAACAGCAGAGAGCCGAGCAGCGTGTACAGGAAGAACTTGAGCGCCGCGTACACCCGGTTCGGCCCGCCCCAGATCCCGATGATCAGATACATCGGGATCAGGGTCGCCTCGAAGAACACGTAGAACAGGACGGCGTCCAGCGCGGCGAAGGTCCCGTTGAGCAGGCCGGACATCACCAGGAAAGCCGACATGTACTGCGCCACCCGGTCGCGGATCACCTCCCAGCCCGCGATCACGACCAGGACGGTGATGAAGCTGTTGAGCAGGATGAACAGGACCGAGATGCCGTCCACGCCGAGGTGGTAGTTCACCTGGAAGCGCTCGATCCAGGGAGCGAGTTCCACGAACTGCATGGTCGAGGAACGCCTGTCGAAGTCCGCCGCCAGCGGCAGGGTGACCAGGAACCCGGCGATGGAGCCGGCGAGCGCCAGGATGCGCGCGACGCCCGCC
The DNA here is from genome assembly GCA_020846575.1 of Burkholderiales bacterium. Taxonomy (GTDB): domain Bacteria; phylum Pseudomonadota; class Gammaproteobacteria; order Burkholderiales; family SG8-39; genus JADLDQ01. The sequence goes on along the minus strand of JADLDQ010000294.1, from coordinate 1,822 downwards.
CGGCGGTCGCCGCCGGTCATCAGGATCAACAGCCCGGCGCCAATCGGCACCCAGACCGCGAGCGATAGCCAGTGAGTCGTGTTGTGCATCAGTGAATCGCGTTGTGCATGTTTGCTCGCCGCTTGCGGGTCAACCCGGCCGGGCGTTGATGAGCAGCCACAGCGTGAGGATCACGACCACCCCGAAGATCATTCCGAAGGCGTAGTGGTAGATCAGTCCGGACTGCACCCAGCGAACCACGCCCGCGAACCATCCGACCAAGCGCGCCGATCCGTTCACGAACAGGCCGTCGATCACGATCTCGTCGCCGACGCGCCACAACACCCTGCCCAGTCCGCGCGCGCCGCCGGCGAAGAACCAGTCGTAGAAGCGGTCGAAGCCATACTTCTCCTCGAGGATCTTCACCAGGATTCCGCCCTTGGCGCGCAGTGCACCCGGGAGCTCGGGCCGCGAGATGTACAGGTACCAGGCGGTGGCGATGCCCGCCAGCGTCAGCCAGAACGGCCAGGTGGCGAGCGCATGCGCCATCATCGCCGCCATTCCGCGGAACTCCCGCGCCAGTTCCTGCATCGCGGGGTGCGACGGGTCGACGCGGATCGCATCGCCGAAGAAGCCGCCGTAGAGCAGCGACCCGATGACCCAGCCCGCGCCCACCGAGGGTATGGCGAGCAGGACGAGCGGAACCGTGACCACCCAGGGCGACTCGCGGGGGGCGACGCCGTGGCCTGCGCCGCCGTGCGCATCGCCACGGTGTCCCGCGCCGCCGCCGTGTCCCGCGGATTCGCCGTGCCCCTGCGCCCCGAAGCGTTCGCGCCCGTGGAACGCATAGAACACCAGCCTGAAGGTGTAGAACGCGGTCACGAAGGTGCACAGGGTCACCGCGAGCGCCGCGAACCCGGCGCCCGGCGTCGCCGACAGGCGCACCGCCTCGATGATGGTGTCCTTCGAGAAGAACCCCGCGAAGCCCGGGATGCCCACGCTGGAGATCGCCGCGAGCAGCACCGTCCAGTAGGTGACGGGCATGTAACGCCTCAGTCCGCCCATCCTGCGCATGTCCTGCTCGTGGTGCAGCGCGATGATCACCGAACCGGCCCCCAGGAACAGCACCGCCTTGAAAAACGCATGGGTCGCCAGGTGGAAGATGGCGGCCGAATAGGCGGAAGCGCCCAGCGCGACCGTCATGTAGCCCAGCTGCGACAGGGTCGAGTACGCGACCACCCGCTTGATGTCGTACTGCACCGTGGCCACCAGCGCCATGAAGAACGCGGTGATGCCTCCGATCACCAGGACGAAGGAGAGCGCCGCCTGCGAGTGCTCGAACAGCGGCGACATGCGCGCCACCATGAAAATGCCCGCGGTCACCATGGTCGCCGCGTGGATGAGGGCGGAAATCGGCGTCGGACCCTCCATCGAGTCCGGCAGCCAGACGTGCAGCGGGAACTGCGCGGACTTGCCCATTGCCCCCACGAACAGCCCCAGGCAGATCACCGTCAGCACCAGCCACGGCGCGCCCGGCACGATCTCGATGGTGCGTGCGGCGAGCTCCTCGGCGCGCCCGAACACCGGGGCGTAGTCGAGGGTGCCGAAGTGCGCCAGCACCAGGGCGATGCCCAGCAGGAAGCCGAAGTCCCCCACCCGGTTCACCATGAACGCCTTCAGGTTGGCGTAGATGGCGCTCGGGCGGGTGTACCAGAAACCGATCAGGAGGTAGGAGACCAGCCCCACCGCCTCCCAGCCGAAGAACAGCTGCAGGAAGTTGTTCGCCATCACCAGCATCAGCATCGAGAAGGTGAACAGCGAAATGTAGGAGAAGAATCTCTGG
>JADLDQ010000293.1 GCA_020846575.1 Burkholderiales bacterium | reverse complement strand
GCCGCAGTGGCTGGCCGAGCATGTACTCATAAGTAAGTGGGTACTTGCAGTCTCTGGAACTCACGGAAAGACGACCACCTCCTCCATGCTGGCCTGGATACTGGAGTGTGCGGGCAAACGGACCGGGTTCCTGATCGGCGGTTTGACTAACGACTTCGAGGTCTCGGCGCGCGCATCGCAGTCGCCCTTGTTCGTCATCGAGGCCGACGAATACGACACTGCCTTCTTCGACAAACGCTCCAAGTTCGTCCACTACCGTCCCCGAACCGCGCTCATCAACAACATCGAGTTTGATCACGCCGATATCTTCTGCGATCTTGCAGCGATCGAGACACAATTTCACCACTTCGTGCGCACTGTACCGCGTACCGGCCGGATCCTGGTTCCGGCAGCCGACGAGGCTGTTCAGCGCGTGCTCGAGCGGGGCTGCTGGTGCCCCGTAGAGACCTTTGGCGAAGGCGGGATGTGGCAGGGCGAAGATACGGACGATCGCGCATGCCGGATCAAGCGCGCGGGGCGCACTCTAGGCGAGTTGCGCTGGCTGCAACAAGGCGTGCACAACCGGCGCAATGCGCTCGGGGCCATCGCAGCCGCCGCTCATGCCGGCGTCGCGCCCGAAGCCTCGATCGAGGCCTTGGCAAGCTTCTCTGGCGTGCGCCGGCGCATGGAGTTGCGGGGCGAGGTTGGCGGCATCCGGGTGTACGACGATTTCGCGCACCACCCCACCGCCATCGCTGCGACGCTGGAGGGGTTGCGCGCCGCCTCGCAGCCTGAGCGCCCGCAGCGCATTCTCGCGGTGCTGGAACCGCGATCCAACACCATGAAGCTCGGTGTCATGAAAGAGCGTCTCGCCGCGAGCCTCGCTGGGGCCGACCAGGTATTCTGCTTCACCCAAGGCCTCGGATGGGATGTGCAGTCTGCGCTCGCAGCGCTCGGGGCGCGGGCACGCTGCGAGGACGATCTCGAACGCCTGGTGGCGGCCGTCGCAGCCCAGGCGCGCGCCGGCGACAGCGTGCTGGTCATGTCCAATGGAGCATTCGGCGGTATCCACGACAAGCTCCTCGCCGCGCTCGGCGGCCGCGCCTGCGGGGCGGTCTAGCCGGTCCATGCGGCAGCGACCGCGGCCCTGCTTGCATTCCCGGTTCCAGGAAGGAAGAGCGCGCGTGTCAGCCCGGCGAACGGCACGCTGCCGAGGAGAGCGGGTGCCGTCATCGGCCTTCCGCGTCGGGCTGCTGGCGGCCGGGCGCCGAGCACCGTGATACGCCTCATCCAGGATGCGGGGAGTCCATGCTGATCTACCTTCACGGTTTCAACAGCTCGCCCAGTTCCCGCAAGGCCTGTCAGCTCGGCGAGCGCATGCGGATTCTGGGCCTGGAAGCGCAGTTCGCGTGTCCCGCCCTCCCGCACCTGCCGCAGGCGGCGATCGGCGCGATCGAGACGACGATGGCCCGGCACGTGAATGGCGGCATCTGCCTGGTGGGCTCCTCTCTGGGCGGTTTCTACGCCACGCACCTCGCGGAAAAACACGGTGTGCGCGCGGTGCTCGTCAATCCCGCCATCACGCCCCACGTCGGTTTGCGAGCGTACCTGGGCGCGCAGCAGAATCTCCACACCGCCGAGCGCTACGAACTGACGCCGGCGCACCTCCAGCAGTGGGCGGCGCTCTGCCCGGAACGCATTACGGTCGAGCGCTATCTGCTGCTGGTCGAGACGGGAGACGAACTGCTCGACTACCGGCTGGCCATGCAGCGCTACGCGGGCGCACGCCAGCGGGTGGTCGAAGGCGGTGACCATACCTTCCAGAGCTTCGTCGACTTCATTCCCGAGATCCTGGCGTTCGGAGGGCTCGGCGAGGCGCGGCCGGTATAATCCCAGGCCTCTGGCCCGCGCCGGACCCGCCCGTGTGGGCTTGTCCGGCACGGGCCCGTGGCGGCGCTGTGGCGCCCGTCCCGCTCCAGTTCTGCCTGCGTCCCGATTCGACCCCGTCCGAACCACACTCTCGCATGGCCGCGATGCACGTCCTGTATGAAGAAAGCGGCGATTTCAAGGTCGGGGCGGTGCTCGCCGACAACGAGACCTCGCTACAGGTGGAGGCGCCGCACGGCAAGCGCAGCAAGGTGAAGGCCTCAGCGGTGCTGCTGCGCTTCACGCAGCCTGCGCCTGCGGAGATGCTGCGCCAGGCCGAGATCATGGCCGGCGACATCGACGCCGCGTTCCTCTGGGAATGCTGCGGCGCCGAGGAATTCGCCTTCGAAACGCTGGCGAAGGATTACTGCGGGCACGCGCCGAACGCGGTCGAGGCGGCCGCCATCCTCATCCGGCTGCGGGCCGCGCCGATCTATTTCCACCGCAAAGGCAAGGGCCGGTTCCGGGCGGCGCCGGCCGACATCCTGCGCGCCGCGCTCGCGAGCGAGGAGAAGAAGCGCCGGGTGAAGCAGCAGATCGTGGACTGGGCGCACGCTCTGGCGGCGGGCAGGCTGCCCGAGGGCTGGCAGCCTGCGCTGCCGGAGCTCCTTTACCGGCCGGACCGCAACAAGCCCGAAGCCCGCGCGCTGGAGCAGGCAAGCGAGGCGACAGGGCTCACTGCGGCCCGGCTCTTCGAGCGCGCCGGTGCCCTTGCGTCGACCCACGACTATCACTTCGGGCGGTTCCTGTTCGAGCACTTCCCGCGCGGTACCTCGTTCCTCGAGAACCTCGACTTCCAGGTGCCCGCCGGCCTGCCCGAGGCCCGGGTGGCCGCCTTCAGCCTGGACGATGCGGAAACCACGGAGATCGATGATGCGCTTTCGATAACACGCCTGGCGCCGGATCTCGTGCAAGTGGGTATTCACATTGCCGCACCAGCACTGGGTTTCGCACCGGGCTCCGCGATGGACGAGGCGGCGCGCCAGCGCATGTCTTCCATATACGTGCCCGGGCGCAAGATCACCATGCTGCCGGACTCGGTGGTCGATGCGTTTACACTGGGCGAAGGCGCAGCGCGGCCTGCGCTGTCGATCTATTTCGAGGTGCGCGAGCCGGACCTCGTCATCGAGCGCGAACGCAGCGTGATCGAGAGCGTCCCCATCGCGGCGAACCTGCGCCTGCAGGCCAGCGCGAGCCTGGACGAAGCGTTCGTGCGCGGGGAGCCGCCACCGCTGCCCTTCGCGGGCGAACTGCACTGGTTGTGGCGGTTCGCCGAGGCGCGCGAGACCGTGCGAGGACGTCCCTCGACCGCGGTGGAGCGGCCCGAGTACAACTTCCGTGTCCTTCGGGATGGCAACGGCGGCGAGCGAATCGAGATCCAGCTCCGCCCGCGTGGCACGCCGCTCGACAAGCTGGTGGCCGAGCTGATGATCCTCGCCAACAGCACCTGGGGAAGGCTGCTCGACGCTGCGGGCCTGCCCGCCATATACCGTGTACAGGCCGGCGGCAAGGTGCGCATGAGCACCGGCGCGGGCGAGCACCAGAGTCTGGGCATCAGCCATTACGCCTGGCTGACCTCGCCCCTGAGGCGCTACGTCGACCTCGTCAACCAGTGGCAGCTCGTCGCCCTTCTTCGCGGGGAGGTCGCGCCCTTCGCCCGCAATGACCCGGCACTGTTGTCCGCGGTGCATGCTTTCGAAACCGCCCACGCCGCTTACGGGGAGTTCCAGTGGGCGATGGAGCGCTACTGGTGCCTGCGCTGGCTGGTGCAGGAGGGCGTCGGCGTTGCGGAGGCCGAGGTGCTGCGCGAGAATCTGGTGCGCTTCACGCGCCTGCCGCTCACGTTGCGGGTGCCTTCCCTGCCCGACCTTGCCGCGGGTACGCGGGTCGAACTGGAGGTTGTCCAGGTGGATCTTCTGGAAGCCGAGCTGCGGTGCCGCTACCGCGCCCCAGTGAGTTGAGTCGTAACATTAAAAATCTCTTAGAATAATTTGAATTCAAAAGCGTTTGGACGGTACGGTCATTCCCTATACCGACCCGAGGGCCGCACGCCGGGGGCCTGCTTCGATGACCCTCGCCCGGACACGGCTGGATCCCCAGTCGCGTCTGTTCGCGGGCGCGCTAGTCGCTTCCGCGCTGTTGCACCTGGGCGTGCTCTCGATCCAGTTCCAGCTGCCCGAGCGCACGCGCATGGACCGGCTGCCGACGCTGGACGTGGTCATCGTCAATTCCAGAACCAAGAGCAAGCCGGTGGCGCCGCAGGTGCTGGCGCAGGCGAACCTGGACGGCGGGGGTAACACCGACGAAAACCGGCGCGCCCGTTCCAACCTGCCCTCGCTGCGCGAGGATCGTCCCGGGAACCTGATCGAGGTCGAGCAGGTGCAGCAACGTGTGGCCGAACTGGAGCAGGAGCAGAGGCAGTTGCTCACCCAGGTCCAGTCCATGCCCGAACCCCAGGCCCTGGCCTCGGCGCCGGCGGCCCCGGCGCCGACACCCGCGCCGGCCGCGCCGCCGCAGTCCGCCCCGCGCAGGAGCGCGGCCGACCTGCGCGCAAGCGCCCTGGCGATGGTGCGATCGCTCGAGGCGCAGGTCTCGAAGCGGGTCGACGAATACAACAAGCGGCCGAAGAAGACCTTCGTCGGCGCGCGGGCGAGCGAGTACCGCTTTGCGCAGTACGTCGAGGACTGGCGCCTGAAGATCGAGCGCATCGGCAACCTCAACTACCCCGACGACGCGCGCGGCAGGCTCTACGGCAGCCTGCGCATGTCGGTGTCCATCAACGCGGATGGCTCCCTCGCGGCGGTGGACCTGGACCGCTCGTCGGGGCACCCGGTGCTCGACCGCGCCGCCGAGCGCATCGTGCGCATGGGCGCGCCGTACGCGGGCTTTCCCGACAACATCCGGCGCGACACCGACATCCTGGTAATCACCCGGACCTGGCACTTCGTCCAGGGCGATAAGCTGTTCTCGGACTGAGTTCGCGCCCGCGAGCGCACCTTCCCGTTCCGCAATGGCGGCGCTGCCGTGCAATCCCGCGAAGGGCCGAGCGTGACCGATCGCTACGCGGTGATCGGACACCCGGTCGAGCACAGCCGCTCGCCCGCGATCCACGCCGCTTTTGCGCGTCAGACCGGTCAGGATATCGAGTACTTGAAGCTCCTCGCGCCGCTCGACGGTTTCGTTGCCGCGGCCGAGGCTTTCCGCACCTCGGGGGGGCGCGGCATGAACGTCACCCTGCCCTTCAAGGAGGAGGCCTTCGCCTATGCCGGCGGGCACTCCGAGCGCGCCCGGTCCGCCGGCGCGGTCAACACCCTGCGCTTCGACGGCGACCGGGTTTTCGGCGACAACACCGACGGGGCGGGCCTGGTGCGCGATATCCGCGACAACCTGGGCGTGCCGCTGCGCGACAAGGCACTCCTGCTGCTCGGCGCCGGCGGCGCGGCGCGCGGCGCGATCCGCCCACTGCTGGACCAGGGCCCGGCGTCGCTCACGCTGGCCAACCGCAGGCCGGAGCGCGCGCTCGCCCTGGCGCTGCATTTCGACGCAGGGCTCGCCGCCTGCGGCTTCGCGGAACTCGCCGGCAGGCGCTTCGACATCGTGATCAATGCGACCGCCGCAAGCCTCGAGGGCGAGGCGCCGGCGCTGCCCGCGGGCATCTACGCTCCCGCGGCGCTCGCCTACGACATGATGTACGCGAAAGCGCCCACGCCCTTTCTCGCCGCGGCGCTCGCGCAGGGAGCCCGCACCGCCGACGGGCTGGGGATGCTGCTGGAACAGGCGGCCGAGTCCTTCCTCCTGTGGCGCGGGGTGAGGCCCGACACACGGCCGCTGCTGGCTGCGCTGCGCGCGAGCCTCGCGTGATCCGGCGCCTCGCGCGCTGGACCCTGTACTGCGCGGCGGGGCTCGCGGTCGCGCTCGCCGCGCTCCAGGGCTGGTATCTCTACCAGGTGCTGCGCTGGAACTCGACCGATCCGGGCATGACGAGCTTCATGTCGGCGCGCCTCCAAGCCCTGCGCGAGAGGAACCCGCGCGCACGCGTGGTCCAGGCCTGGGCGCCCTACAGCCGCATCTCCATCCATCTCAAGCGCGCCGTGGTGGCGGCCGAGGATGCGAAGTTCATCGACCACGAGGGTTTCGACTGGGCCGGCATCCAGCACGCGATCGACCGCAACCGCAGGAAGGGCAGGGTGGTCGCGGGCGGCTCCACCATAACGCAGCAGGTGGCGAAGAACCTGTTCCTGTCCGGCCAACGCAGCCTGGCGCGGACGGCGCAGGAGGCGCTGATCACCGGCATGCTGGAAGCGGTGATGGACAAGCGCCGCATCCTGGAAATCTATCTCAACGTGGCCGAATGGGGCGAGGACCTGTTCGGCGCCGAGGCGGCGGCGCGCCACTACTTCGGGGTGACGGCCGCGCGGCTGTCGCAAGAGCAGGCGGCGCAGTTGGCGGCCATGCTGCCCCGGCCGCGCTTCTACCAGCGCAACCCGGCGTCGGCGTATCTCGCGCAGTACTCGGAGACGATACTGGCGCGCATGCCGGGGGTGCGGGTGCCTTGAGGAGCGGCCATCCTTTTCCCGGGATCCGGCACGCCGGCTCCCCGCCCGATCAAACCCTGCCCAGCCTTTCGATCGCTCGATCCAGCGTCTGCTCCTGCTTGGCGAAGCAGAACCGCACCACGCGCCGCTCGATCGGCCGCTCGTACAGGACGCTCACCGGGATCGCCGCCACGCCGTAGTCGGTCGTCAGGCGGCGCGCGAAGGCTTCCTCGGGCTCCTCGCTGATCGCCGCGTAGTCGGCGAGCTGATAGAAGGTGCCCGGGCAGGGCAGCAGGCGAAAGCGCGTGCCGGCGAGGCCGGCGCGAAAGCGGTCGCGCTTGGCTTGGTAGAAAGCGGCGAGCGTCTCGTACGCCGCCGGATCGCGCAGGTACGCGGCGATGGCGTGCTGGCCCGGGGTGAAAACCGCGAACACCACGAACTGGTGCACTCGCCGGAACTCCTCGGTCAGTTCGCGCGGCGCGAGCACGTAGCCGATCTTCCAGCCGGTGGCGTGCAGGGTCTTGGCGAAAGACGAGATCACGAAGGCGCGCTCGGCCAGCGCCGGCCGCCGGGCGAGGCTCTCGAAGCGCCGCCCGTCGTACACCATGTGCTCGGACACCTCGTCAGAGAGGAGCAGCACGTCGGTGCCGCGAACCACCGACTCGAGCGCATCGAGGTCGGCCGGGCCGAGCACCGCGCCGCTGGGGTTGTGGGGGAAGTTGAGCATCAGCAGGCGGGTGCGACGGTTGATCGCCGCGCGCACCGCTTTCCAGGGTACGGCGTAGTCGCCGGGAGCGAGTGGCACGAGCACCGGCCGCCCGCCTGCGAGCCGGATGGCCGGGACGTAGCTGTCGAAGGCGGGCTCGAGCACGATCACTTCGTCGCCCGGGTGCACCACGGCGAGCACTGCCGACATCAGCGCCTCGGTGGCGCCGGCGGTCACGGTGATCTCGCGCCCCGGATCGCAGGCGCGCCCGTAGCAGCGCTCGATCTTCTCGGCGAGGGCCTCGAGCAGCGCCGGTACCCCCGCGAGCGGCGCGTACTGGTTGTGCCCGGCGCGCATGGCCTGCGCGACCAGGGCCTGGAGCCGCGGGTCGGGGTCGAAATCCGGGAAACCCTGCCCGAGGTTCACCGCGCCGTGCTCGGTGGCGAGCGCGGACATCACCGTGAAGATGGTGGTGCCGACCTGCGGCAGCTTGGACGGCGGGCGCAGGGTCATGGCGCTGCTTCCTCCTGGGGCGAGGCATCCGGCTCCATCGCGGCCTGCCGTCCGCGCGGCACGTCCACGCCGGCGAGGATCGCCAGCCCCACGACGAAAAACGCGCCGGTCGCGAGGATCGCGAGCCGATGGTCGCCGCCGGAGATCCAGGTTACCGCGCCGTAGGTGAGCGGACCGAGAATGGACGAGAGCTTCACCGCGAACCCCCACAGCCCGAAGAATTCGGCGCGCCGCGCCTGCGGGCTCAGGTAGCCGACCAGAGCCCGCGCGGCCGACTGCGATGCGCCCAGGCACAGGCCGGCGATGTTGGCGGCCACCCAGAAGGCCGCCGGTCCCTGCGCGGCCCAGGCGATGACCACCATGAGTATCCAGCCGGCCAGGGTGATGGCCAGAGTGCGCACGTGCCCGATACGGTCCTGGACTTCGCCGAACACGAAGGCGCCCAGCGCCGCGGTGACGTTGACCAGCAGGACGAGCTGGATGGTCTCGGCAGTCTGAAAGCCCAGTGCCTGTTGGGCATAGATGGCCGCCCGCGCGATCACCGTCTGGATGCCGGCCTGGTAGAACACCAGGCACGTCAGAAATCGCCGCAGGTCGCGGTAGCGGCGCGCATGGCGCAGCGTGTGCGCGACGCGCGCATAGGCGGCGCGCACCGCGCCCGCGCGCGCCTCCAGCAGCCGCGGCAGGGCGCGTTCGCGCAGCCACAGGAAGGTCGGCAGGCTGGCGAGCGCGAACAGCGCCGCGGTGATGAGGACTGTCACCGGAACGAACTCGGCCGCGCCCTGTCCCTGCGACTGGGCCCAGCTCACGTAACCGAGGCACAGGCCGAGCGCGCTGAGTCCGCCGAGGTAACCCAGGCTCCAACCCCAGCCCGACACGCGACCGAGCGCCTCGCCCCGTGCGAGTTCCGGCAGGAACGCCGCGATCAGGTTCTCGCCCATGCCGAAGAAGTAGTTGGACACGGCGATGAGCGCGACCGCGAGCGCCAGCTCGCCCGGACCGACCGCCGCGAGCGCCGCTGTCGCCGCCACGCATCCCAGAGTGGTGGCCGCGAGCAACCGCTTCTTGGCCGCGTGGATGTCCGCCAGCGCGCCCGCGAGCGGCGCGCTCAGCACGATGGCCGCGTAGGACAGCGCCAGCGCCGCGGTCCAGGCGAAGGTGGCCCAAGGGGCGTTTCCCGCCACCACTGCCACGAAGTAGGCGTTGAAGATCGCGGTGATCACCACGGTCGTATAGCCCGAGTTGGCGAAGTCGTACATCGCCCAGCCGAGCACCTCGCGCGGCCGCACGCCCTGCGCGAGCCGGGCCGATGCGCGAGCGGGCCCGGGGGTGTTCGCTGCGAGCATGTTCATGCGTCGTGCCGGGGCGACAGTGCGTGTTGCGTCCAGAGCGAGACTCAGGAATCGACTTTCTGGATGATACACACGGGCGTTAGAATCGCCGCAGCCTGCGCGGCGCGCTGTCGTTCCGGCTGTCGTTCCGGCGCGCTGTCGTTCGCCGTTTCGTCGTTCGCCGTTTCGTCGTTCGTCGTTCGTCGTTCGTCGTTTCGCGTACGTCGGTTCGCCGCGCAGTATCCCCCAGGCTGGGCGCGAGCGGCGCGACGCCTTATCGCCGCCGCCGGGCTTGCAGCGCGGTTCTCGACGCAGGCCCGTTCCGGTGGTGCGAAGTCGCGCAGCGCTCGGACATCCTGAACCCGATTCCAGGCACGCGAGCCGGAGCTTCAGCCGAACGCACACCTCCGCCATGGTCGACACCCTCACCCCCAGGAAGGAACTGGAGGATCTGAAAGAGGACCTCGCCGAGGTCCAGGCGCTGCTTCGCCGCCACCGCCTGGTGGAGGATCTGGCGAGCCGGCAGCAGGGGCCGCGGCACGAGCAGGTGGAGAGCCTCGTCCACGAGCAGAACGAGGCGCAGCTGCGCGCCAAGCTCGATCGCATGCACCCGGCCGACATCGCCTACGTGCTGGAGGCGCTGCCGCTGCCCGAGCGGCTGATCGTCTGGGACCTGGTCAAGGCCGAGCGCGACGGCGAGATACTGCTGGAAGTGTCGGATGCGGTGCGCGAGTCGCTCATCCGCAGCATGGACCCGCACGAGCTGCGCGCCGCGGCCGGGCAGCTGGAGGCAGACGAGATCGCCGACCTCGCCCCGGACCTGCCGAGCGAGGTCATCCAGGATGTGTTCCAGTCGCTCCCGGTCGAGGAGCGCGAGCAGCTGCG
>JADLDQ010000499.1 GCA_020846575.1 Burkholderiales bacterium | reverse complement strand
CGTAGGCCGGCACCTTGTCGCGCACGCCGCCGAGCAGCTGGTACAGGGGCGCATTCAGGCTCTTGGCATACAGGTCCCACAAGGCCACGTCGACGGTGCCGATGGCGAACTGCGTGGTGTAGAGCAGGCGGTCCTTCTTCCACATGTCCTGCCAGATCGCCTCGCGATAGGCCGGGTCCTTGCCGATCAGCATGGGCCGCAGGCGGTCGGCGATCGAGTGCGCGAGCGAGAGGCCGCCGTAGGCGCTCACCACTTCGCCCGTCAGGCCCTCGTCGGTGACGAGCTGCACCGCGAGGAAGTCGCTGACGTAGGCGCCGATCGACTGCCCGCCGTAGAGCGTGGGGATCTCGAAGCCGCCGGGCAGCGGCGGGCGGAAGGAGACGAGGCGGACCTGGCGGATCTTCATGAGCGGTCGAAGGTCGAGGGGGATGAGGCAGCCCGGGTGTGGGCGGTGGGCGTCGGTGGTCGGTGCCGGCTGGCGCTGTCGGAGGCCGGCGTCAGCCGCGGGCGGCCCGCGACGCGGCCCACAACTCGTCGCTCCCGATGAAGCCCACCGGCTTCTCGCCACGCAGCGTGCGGAGGATGTCGTCGGCGCCCATCAGGGCGAGGCGCCGGTACGCGCCCTGCGAGATGCCCGCGTTGTGCGGGGACAGCACCCCCTGCGGCAGCGCGAGCAGGGGGTGCGTCACCGGCGCCGGCTCGGGGTCGTAGACGTCGAGGCCGGCGCCGCCGAGGTGGCCCGAGACGAGCGCGGCGTGCAGCGCCGTGCCGTCGACCACGCCGCCGCGCGAGGTGTCCACCAGCCACGCGCCGCGCTTCATGGTCGCGAACTGCGCCGCGCCGATGAGGCCGCGCGTGCCCTCGGTGAGCGGGGTGTGGATGGAGACGACGTCGGCCTCGGCCAGCGCTGCCGCCAGCGGCAGCGTGCGGGCGACGTCGGGGCTTTCGACCGGCCTGCCGTCGCGTGTGACCGCGATCACGTCCATCATGAAGCCGCGGTGTGCGATGCGCGCGAGTTCGCGTCCGATCGCGCCGAAGCCGACGACGGCGAGGGTGCGTCCGCTGATCTCCTCGTACAGGTCGGGGCGACGCCACTCCTGGAAGCCGCCCTGGCGCACCTGGGCGTCCATCTCGACCAGGCGCTTGGCCAGCGCCAGCATCAGCGCGACGGCGTGCTCCGCCACGCTGAGCGCGCCGGCACCCACCGCATGCGTGACGACGATGCCGGCCGCCTGCGCCGCCTGGACGGCGAGGTGGTCGACGCCAGAACCCGCCGCG
>JADLDQ010000498.1 GCA_020846575.1 Burkholderiales bacterium | reverse complement strand
GCCGAACCGGCCCTGACCGAAGCGGCCGGGAGCGTATTTCAGGGCCCAGGCGCCATGAACGATTCCCACGCGCCGATGCTGACGCCCATGCGGACCGCGCTGGCGGCAACGCTGTTCGGGCTCGCGGCGTTTTTCACGCAGCCGGGCTTCTTTCAGAGCATCGACTACCAGGAAGTCAACGGACTCAGCGACGCGTACCGTTCGTTGGCCTACGCGCAGGGGCGCCTGCCCTTCTGGAACCCGCACGTGGGCCTGGGCCGCCCGTTCCTGGCCGACATCGAGACGCAATCGCTGTATCCGCCGCACCTGCTGGGCGTGTTGCTGGGCGCGCCGTTGGGCTCCGCCGTTCTGATCCTCGCACACCTGGTCCTGGCGGCGCTGGCGATGCGCGCCCTGGCACGGCGTCTGGGCGCGGCCGATCCATTCGACGCGCTGGCCGGCCTGGCCTTCGTCGCCAGCGGTTCGCTGGCCAGCCGCGTGCTGGTCGGGCAGGAGCACTTCGTCTTCTCGTACTGCTATTTGCCGGCGGTCTTTCTGTTCTCCGTCGACGTGCAGGACCGCCCCGCGGTGCGGAAGGTGTTGGGGCTCTCGGTGGTGCTGGCTTTGCAGTTCCTGGCCGGACAGCCGCAGGTCGTGTGGGTCACGGTGCTGGGCGTGGGGTGCTTCGTGGTCGGGCGCGGCCTGGAGCGGCCCTTTGGCCCGTCGGCGGCCAAAACGGTGCGCTGCCTGGCGCTGATCGGCGCCGCGGGCATCGGCGCGCTGGCACTCTCGGCGATCCAGTTGCTTCCGCTGGTGGAGTTGATTGGGCAGAGCAACCGCGCGCGGCCGAGCATCGAGCTGGCCAGCGCGTACTCGATGTGGAACGCGTACTGGGGCTCCTTTGCCGGGCCGGTGCGGCCGGGCTTCTTCGTCGACTGGGAGCAGAACCTCTACGCGGGCGGCCTGGTCCTGATCGCCGGCGCGTGCGGCCTGTGTAAGGTGCGCGACCGCGACGTGCGCGG
>JADLDQ010000292.1 GCA_020846575.1 Burkholderiales bacterium | reverse complement strand
TCGAGCTACCTGCGCAGAATCTACGCCGACGCGGTGGTATTCCGCCAGGACGCGCTGGCGATGGCGGTGTCGGCGTTCGGCGCGGGCAACGTCATGTACGGGTCGGACTATCCCCACAACATCGGCGACATGAAGGGCTGCCTCGCGCGCGTGAACGCGCTGCCGGGCGCCGCCCGCGAGCGGGTGCGCGGGCGCAATGCCGCGCGCGTGTTCGGACTCTGAGGCGAGTGCCGGATGCTTCGAGAGCCGGTCGCCCCGGGCACCGACATGCGAGGCACAGATGTCCGTTCTCCACGTCCGCGAATCCGGCTCGCCCGGGCGGATTGCGCGCTCGCCGCGACGCTGGCCTCGATTGCCGGATCCGCCCAAGGCTTGCGCGCCAGGGCGGTCCAGGTACTGAACCTGCCCCCGGCGCGGTTCGCCGAACCCTTCGAGGTCGAGCGCGCGAGTTGCGCGGCGCGGCTGAAGAACCCGGGCAGCAGCGCGTCCTGTCCGGCGGGCGCTGCCAGAGGCGCCCGCACCCGGACATGAACCGCACCTCGGCCGCCCCGGCCACCGAGAATCTGAACGTGGCCGGTATCGAGCCGATGCCCTCGCCGCATCAGCTCAAGTCACGCCTGCCGCTGGGCTCCGATGCCGCGCAAACCGTGCTCGAAGCGCGCCGCGCCCTGCGCCGCATCCTCGACCGCGAAGACGAGCGCCTGTTCGTCATCGCCGGCCCATGCTCGGTGCACGACCCGCACGCGGCGCTGGAGTACGCGCGGCGCCTGCGGGACCTCGCCTTGCGCGTACACGAGCGCATCTGCGTCGTGATGCGCGTCTATTTCGAGAAACCGCGCACCGTGAGCGGCTGGAAGGGCTTCATCAACGACCCGCGCATGGACGACTCCTTTCACATCGAGGAGGGCATCGGGCGGGCGCGGCAGTTCCTGATCGACCTCGCCCGCATGGGCGTTCCCGCCGCCACCGAGGCGCTCGACCCGATCTCGCCGCAGTATCTCGGCGACCTGGTCGCCTGGTACGCGATCGGCGCGCGCACCAGCGAGTCGCAGACCCATCGGGAGATGGCGAGCGCGCTGTCCGCGCCGGTGGGATTCAAGAACGGCACCGACGGCGACATCATGGTCGCCGTCAACGGCATCCGCTCGGCGCGGCTGCCGCACAGCTTTCTCGGCATCGATCCGCAGGGACTGACCGCCGTGGTGCGCTCGCGGGGAAACCGCTACGGGCACGTGGTGCTGCGCGGCGGGGCGACACCCAACTACGATTCGGCTCACGTGGCGCTGTGCGAACAGGCCCTGGATGGCGCCGGCCTGCCGAAGAACATCGTGATCGACTGCTCGCACGGCAACTCGTTCAGGAAGCCCGAGCTGCAGCCGCTGGTGTTTCGCGACTGCATCCACCAGATCGCCGAAGGCAAGCGCTCGATCGTGGGCTTGATGCTGGAGAGCAACCTCGTCGCCGGCAGCCAGCCGATCCCGGAAGACCTCTCGAAGCTGGTCTACGGCTGCTCGGTCACCGATCCCTGCATCGGCTGGGAGACGACCGAGGAGATCGTTCTCGAGGCGGCAGCGCTCGCGGCCGCCCCCCGCAGAGGCAGGCCGTGGAATTGATCGGCGCGCGCGCGTACTTCGAGCGCGGCGTCCCGGGGACCTTCTCAGAGAAATGTCAGCAGCATCAGCAAACCCCACGCCAGGAGTCCGCCGCCGAATACCAGCTGCGTGATCGAAATCGCCTGTCCTATGTTCTCCCCGCTGATCCTGCAGAACGAGCGTACGCCCTGGAAGATGAGCCCGACGCAGACCAGCAAAGCGACGACCGAGACGAAGACGTTGAACGCCAGACTCGGGACCAGCAGCCCCAGCGAAGACAGCCACAGCGGAATGGCGGCGATCGCCGCCAGCACATAGGCGTCACGCCGGCTGATGCGCTCGTTCCAGGTGCGCACCACCAGCCGCGTCAGCCAACCCATCAGGGTCACGGAGATGATCTCGCACAGGAAGAAGGCCACGGCGATCGATCCCCAGGGCTTGCTTCCGAAACCGTCGACGAAGGCGTCCCCGTAGTGACTGCCCGCCAGGTAGATCATGACCGGCGGAAGCAGCGACAGCGGCACGACCAGAAGCCAGAACGCCCTGGCGACCGTGGAACCGACCCGCGCGAGTTCGGGCCATGCGGCGTCGGGGGAGAACGGCATCCTGGTGAGCGAGGAAAGATTCATGATGGGACTCCCTTGCGATAGGGCGCCGCGCGGTGCATGCGGGGCACGCAGACTTTCTATCACGGCATGATACAAAACGCAAGAACCGATAAGCGCATGTCGGCGACACCAGCCCGGCCGCAGCAGCCGCTCGGCAAGAGCGACTACCGGCGCCTCGCCCATTTCCGCTACCGGCTGCGCCGCTTCCTGCGGTTCAGCGAGTCGCTGTGCAAGCAGAACGGAACCACGCCGCTCCAGTACCAGTTGCTGCTGCAGGTGAAAGGTGCGTTGGAACGAGAATGGATTACCATCGGCGAACTCGCCGAGCAACTCCAGGCCA
The DNA here is from genome assembly GCA_020846575.1 of Burkholderiales bacterium. GTDB lineage: Bacteria > Pseudomonadota > Gammaproteobacteria > Burkholderiales > SG8-39 > JADLDQ01. The sequence continues at coordinate 18,297 of JADLDQ010000292.1, read as the reverse complement.
AGCACCACGGTGTGGTGGCCCTCGTGGATCGCTGCGCGCGCGCGGGGCTGGTCGAGCGCCGGCCGGGCAGCGCGGATCGACGCAAGGTGGAGATACACCTGCTGCCCAAGGGCGAAAGACTGCTGGAGCGCATCGCCCGCCTGCACCAGTCGGAACTGAGACTGCTCAAGGAGGAGTTCGAGTTGCCGGGATGGGAATGACCGGCCTTGCGGCTTCGACCGGGCCTGAGCGCCCGCGTCGCCACCTCATCCGATCCCCGAGAGCGCGCATGCCGTGTGGCCGCGCGCGCCGCTGCGAGCGGCGCCTCAAGCGCTCGTGGCCGCCGTCTTCAGCGCCTGTTCGCCGAGCCGGTAGCCGGCGGCCAGCGCATCGCTGTTGAGGTCGAGGAAGCTTCTGGGGGTCTCCGCCCGTACCGCCTTTTCCAGGCGCTCGCGCCCGCACAGCGTCGCCAGCGCGTCCAGCGCTCCCAGCGCGACGATATTGGCGACGCGCTCGCTGCCGAGGTCGATCGCGGTGCGCGTGAGCGGCAGGTGGCAGCCGCGGTAGTCGCCCGCCGGCAGCTGCGGGCACAGCCGCTGATCGGCGATCACCAGCGCGCCCGGTGCGAGCAGCGGCCACGAGGGCTTCACCGCCATGCGCTCGAGCAGTACCAGGATGTCCAGACGGGTGGCGAGCGGGTAGTCCACATCATCGTCGCAGACCACCAGGTCGGAATTGCAGTAGCCGCCGCGCGAGGTGGGCTCGTAGGTCTGCGACTGCGCGACGCGCTTGCCGGCCGAGGCGAGCGCGTCGGCGAGCATCTTTCCCGAGAGGATCAGCCCCTGGCCGCCGGTGCCGCCGATGCGGATCTGGATGTCCCGGTGCGCGCCGGCGTTCACTTCGGATCCCCCGCCGCGCTCGCCATCGCCGCCGCTCCTGCCCGCCGGGCCGCGGCGGCGGCGCGGTAGGCGGCGCCGTACTCGGGCCGATCGTTCCTCGAGAGAATCCCGGTCGGCAGTTGATTGGGCCGGAACGGCGTGTCCACGGTGTCGCGGTAGGCGCTGGGACGCAGTTCGCTCTTCTGGCGCATGACCATTTCGGCGGAGGATCCCAGCTCGTTCTTGCGGCCGAAGATCTCGGTGCAGTCCGAGAGCACCTCGATGAAGGCGAAGCCCGGGTGCGAGAGGCCCGCCTTGACGAGTTCCTTGAGCCGGGGCACGTGGTGGGTCACCTCGCGGCCGACGAACCCCGCCCCCGCGGCGGCGGCGAGCGCGCAGGCGTCGAACGCCGGCTCGGCGTTGCCCTGCGGCGTGGTGGTGGTATACATCTCCGCCGAGGTGGTCGGCGAGACCTGCCCGCCGGTCATGCCGTATACCTCGTTGTTGAGCATCAGGCAGGTGATCTTGAGGTTCCTGCGGCAGGCGTGAATGAGGTGATTGCCGCCGATCGCCAGGCAGTCGCCGTCGCCGAGGATGGTCACCACGGTGAGGTCGGGCCGCGCCAGCGCGAGGCCGGTCGCGTAGGCGAGCGCGCGGCCATGGGTCACGTGGAAGGTGTTGGCATCGACGTAGGCCGAGAGCCTTCCGGCGCAGCCGATGCCCGAGACCACCGCCAGGCGGTCGCGGTCGGCCTCCAGTTCGGCGAGCGCCCACAAGAGCGCGCGCAGCGCCATGCCGTGGCCGCAGCCAGGGCACAGGAAGTGCGGCATCATCTCCAGCCGGATCCAGCTGCGCACGTCGAACGCGGCGGCCTTGTCGACGATCGAGTTCATCGTTTCATCATCTCCTCGGCGCGCGCGGCGATCTCGGCCGGCGCGATCGGTTCGCCGTTGCTGCGGTGCAGGCCTTGCACCCGCGCCGCGCGCAGCACGCGCTCGACTTCCAGGCGCATCTGCCCGTCGTTCAGTTCCGGAACCAGCACCGCCTTCGCGCCCGCGGCCGCCGCGCGCAGCGCCTGCTCCGGGAAGGGCCACAGGGTGATCGGCCGGAACAGCCCCGCCCGCACGCCCCGCGCGCGCGCCAGCCGCACCGCCTGCAGCGACGCGCGCGCGCTGATGCCGATCGCCACCACGAGCAGCTCCGCGTCCTCGCACCAGAGCGCCTGCCAGGCGTCGATTGCCTCGCGGTTGCGTTCCAGTTTGGCGAGCAGCCGCCCGAGGTTGCGATCCACCGTCGCGGGATCCTGGGTCGGGAAGCCGCTCTCCGAGTGGTGCAAGCCGGTGGTGTGGACCCGGTAGCCAGAACCCGGTCGCGCCATCGGCGGAATGCCGTCATCGCCCGGCGCGTATGGCCGGTAGTGCTCGCGCGGTCCACTCGCCCAGCGGCGCTCGACCTGGGGAATGTCCGACGCGCGCGGCAGCTCGAGCGTCTCGCTGAGCTGCGCGATCACCTGATCGTAGAGCACCACCACCGGGGTTCGGTAGGTCTCCGCCAGCGCGAAGGCGCGGATGGTCTGCTCGTGGATCTCGCGCACCGAGGCGGGCGCCAGCGCGATGATCGGGTAGTCGCCGTGGCTGCCCCAGCGCGCCTGCATCAGGTCGGCCTGCGAGGGGCGCGTGGGCATGCCGGTCGATGGCCCGCCGCGCATCACGTTGACGATGACGCAGGGAATCTCGGCGCCCGCGGCATAGCCGAGGTTCTCCTGCTTGAGCGAGAAGCCCGGCCCGCTGGTGGCGGTGAGCGCCTTCACCCCGCCCATCGAGGCCCCGATCACCGCCGCCATCGAGGCGAGCTCGTCCTCCATCTGCACGAACACGCCGCCCACCTCGGGCAGCAGGCGCGACAGGCGCTCGGCGACTTCCGACGAAGGCGTGATGGGGTAGCCGGCGAAGAAGCGGCAGCCCGCCGCCACGGCGCCCAGCGCGCAGGCGTGGTTGCCCGAGAGCAGGCGCAGCGAAGTACGGGTGGCCGGCCGATCCGGGGCGTTCATGGCCGCGCCTGCCCTTCGCCCGCCGCCGCTGTCGCGGGATCGAGGTGCACGCGGATGGCGAAGTCCGGGCACAGCCACTCGCACAGCCGGCAGCCGGTGCACTTGTCCGGCTCGGCCAGCTCGGCGATGCGCTCGGCGTTCAGGCGCAGGCAGCGCTCGGGGCAGAGCTTGACGCAGATGTCGCAGCTCTTGCACCAGCCGGGGGTGATCTCGAGCCGGACTTCGCAGTTCGACCCGGAGGCGGCCGGCTGCGCGGGCGCCTGGGCCTGCGGCAACGCGAGCCGCGAGCGCTCGATCCATTCGCGGCCCTGGCGGAAGGCCTCGAGGTTGACCGCGACGGTCTTCTTCGGTACGAACTCGGCAACGGCGCGCTCCCACTGCGCCTCGGGAAAATCGAGCGCGCGCGACAGCGCCCCCAGCAGCACGACGTTGGACACGCGCTCGTTGCCGAGCTCCTCGGCCATGCCGGTCGCGTCGATGGCGTAGCCCTCGGCCACGTGCTCCTGGACCTGCGCCGGCGTCTCGCGCGAGTAGCGCATCGGGGCGCCCGGGCGCCGCGCGAGACAGGCGAAGGGCGGCACGATGCGCTTGGTGTCGGCCAGAAAGATACCGGTGTCGGGCTTGAGGTAGGGCAGCCAGCGCAGGCCCTCCGCCCATTCGAGCGCGACCAGCACGTCGGCCTCGCCCCTGGGAATCGTGGGCGACCACACCTGGGCGCCGAAGCGCACGTGGCTGAACACCGAGCCACCGCGCTTGGCCATGCCATGCACCTCGCTTTGCTTCACCTCGAACCCGTGCGCCTGGGCGAGCCAGGCGAGCGCCTTGGACACCAGGATCACGCCCTGCCCGCCCACGCCCACGATCAGCACGTTGACGGGTTCGCGCGCCGCGGCCGGCGCTGCGCTCGGGGCGCCGCGCAGCGGCAGATCGGCGTCGTTCACGACGTCACCCGCGCGGCGGCCGGCCTGATGCAGTCCACGGCGCACACCTGTGCGCAAAGCGAGCACCCGATGCACAGGGACGCGTCGATCTTCACCTTGTGCCGCCCCTCGAACGTGCCCTCGGCCCAGGTGATCGCCGGGCATCCCAGGTTCATGCACGACTGGCAGGCGTTGCAGTACGCGTCCTGCACTTGCAGCACCGGACCCTTGATCTTGACCGGGTCGAGCACGCAGGGACGGTTGGAGATCACCACCGACACCCCGCGGTGGGCAAGCGCCTCGCGCAGCGTCTGGTGCACCGCCGCCAGGTCGTAGGAGTCCACGCTGCGCACCCACTTCACGCCGCAGGCGCGCACCAGCGCCTCGTAGTCCACCCTCGGGGCCGGCTCGCCGCGCAGCGTGCGCCCGGTGCCCGGGTGGTCCTGGCCGCCGGTCATCGCGGTGATCCCGTTGTCCAGCAGCAGCACGGTGATGTTCGCCTGGTTGTAGACCGCGTCGATCAGCCCGGGAATGCCGGCGTGCAGGAAAGTCGAGTCTCCGATCGAGGCGATCACCGGTTTCACGTCGCCCGCTTTCGCCATGCCGATGGCGTTGCCGATGGAGGAGCCCATCGCCACCGTGGTGTCCAGGCCGCGCAGCGGGTCCAGGCACGCGAGCGTGTAGCAGCCGATGTCGCCGGCCACCCGCGCCCCCGATGCCCGCACCGCCATGAAACTGGAGGTGTGCGGGCAGCCGGCGCACAGCACCGGGGGCCGCACCAGGGGCTCCGGCGCCCAGCCGGCCGCCCGCGCCTGCGGCGCGAGCACCCCGGCCTGCTCGAAGCCGGCGCGCACCAGTTCCGGGGACAGTTCGCCGGTGCGCGGGAAGAACGCCTTGCCCTCCACCGCCAGGCCGAGGGCCCGCGCTTCGCGTTCGATCACCGGCTCCAGTTCCTCGACCACGAACACCCGCTCGAGCGAGGCGCAGAAGCGGCGCAGCAGCCCTTCGGGCAACGGCCAGGAGGCGCCGAGCTTGAGCACGCTCGCCCCCGGCAGCACCTCGCGCACGTAGGGGTAGCAGGTGCCCGCGGTGATCACGCCCACGCGCGCGGCCTCGCCCGCGCCGGGTTCCCAGCGGTTGATGGCGGCGGTCTCGAGGTAGTCCTTGAGCTTCGCCTCGCGCGCCAGCACCGCGACGTGGCGCTGCTTCGCGTGCGCGGGGATCATCACGTTCTTGCGCGGGTCTTCCAGGAAGCCGCGCGCGGCGGGGGCGGTGCGACTGCCGGTGCGCACCGGGCTGCGGGTGTGCGACAGGCGCGTGGTGCCGCGCACCACGACCATGGTGTCGAAGCGTTCCGACAGCTCGAAGGCGAGCCGGGTCAGGTCGAGCGCCTCCTGGGCATCGGCTGGCTCCAGCACCGGGACGGTGGCGAGCTGGCCGTAGATACGGGTGTCCTGCTCGTTCTGCGAGCTGTGGATACCGGGGTCGTCGCAGACCGCGATCACCAGGCCGCCGTTTACCCCGATGTAGCTCTGCGAGAGGAAAGCGTCGGCGGCGACGTTGAGACCGACGTGCTTCATCGCGGCGAGCGCGCGCGCCCCGGCGAAGGAGGCGCCGATCGCCACGTCGAGCGCCACCTTCTCGTTGGTGGACCACTGGGCGTGGACGTCCGCGACGGGATAACCGGCGAGCGATTCCAGGATCTCGGTGCTCGGCGTCCCGGGGTAGGCGGCCGCCACCGCGACCCCGGCCTCCCAGGCGCCGCGCGCGATCGCCTCGTTTCCGCTCAGCGCCCGCGTGTCCCGCGCCTGCGGTTGAACCTCCTGCATTGCCTGTACCTCCCGTCGGCTGGCGGCGCCGCATCCAATGGTGCCGCGATCATGCGGTCCGCGCCCGTATGGACCTTGATCTAGATTAAACGCCCCGGGCGCCGGGTCCGGCCCTCGAGCCTGCGCCAGCGGCCGCGCTGCGCTTCCCGCCGAAAGCTTGACCTGGATCAATGGTTACCTCTCGCGCTCCGTGATATCAACTTGCCTCGCGGGCCCGGCTGCGTTACCGGTTCTCCGTGCCAACCTCCTCCTGGCGCGGCGAGCGGGTCGCCGCCTCATGGGCCCGCACCTCTTTTCATCCCAGGGAGCACGAAATGATGAGCTCGATGCACGGTCTGCACCGGCTGGCGCTGCGGCTCGGCGCCGCCGCGACGCTCGCGATCTGCGCCGGTCTGTCGGCCGCGCAGGAACCGATCCGCATAGGGGCGTTCCTGTCGATCACCGGCCCGGCCTCGTTCCTGGGCGACCCTGAGAACAAGACGCTGGAGCTGTACATCGAGAAGCTCAACGCCGCCGGGGGCGTGCTCGGCAGGAAGTTGCAGCTGATCGCCTACGACGATGCCGGCGACGCCGAGAAGGCGCGCACCTTCGCCCGCAGGCTGATCGAGCAGGACCGGGTGGACGTGATCGTGGGCGGAACCACCACCGGCACCACCATGGCGGTGGTGCCCCTGGTGGAATCGGCGCAGGTGCCGTTGCTGTCGCTCGCCGGCGCGGTGGTGATCATCGAACCGGTCAAGAAATGGGTGTTCAAGACGCCCCACACGGACCGCATGGCCTGCGAGAAGATCTTCGCCGACATGCGCGCGCGCAAGCTCTCCCGCGTGGCGCTGATCTCGGGCTCCGGCGGCTTCGACAAGTCGATGCGCGGGGAATGCCTGGGGGTGGCGAAGAAGGCGGGTATCCAGGTGCTGGCCGACGAGAACTACGGCGACCGCGACACCGACATGACCGCGCAGCTCACCAAGATCCGCAACACCCCTGGCGTGCAGGCGGTGCTCAATCCCGGTTTCGGCCAGGGGCCGGCGATCGTCACCCGGAACTTCCGCCAGCTCGGGCTCAAGATGCCGCTGTACCAGTCGCACGGCGTGGCCTCCAAGGAGTTCATACGTCTGTCCGGCGAGGCCGCCGAGGGCGTGCGCCTGCCTGCGGCGGCGCTCCTGGTGGCCGAGAGCCTGCCCGCGAGCGACAAGCAGCGCCCGGTGGTGGTGGGCTACAAGCGCGAGTACGAATCGCGCTTCAAGTCCGAGGTCTCGACCTTCGGCGGCCACGCCTACGACGGCCTGATGCTCGCGGTCGAGGCGATGAAGGCGGCGGGCAGCAGCGAGCGCGCGAAGGTGCGCGACGCCCTGGAGAACGTGCGCGGCTACGTGGGAACCGCGGGCGTGGTCAACATGTCGGCGAAGGACCACATGGGCCTGGACTTGAGCGCCTTCCGCATGCTCGAAGTGAGGAAAGGCGACTGGACGCTGGTACCCTAGCGCAACCGCAGGGGGAGCGGCGCACGGCGCTCGCGTCCGGTCGGCCCGGGGACCGGACCACCGGCGCCAGGGAGGAGGCCGACCCGATGAGCGCGCAGTTCGTCCAGTTCCTGCTCACCGGCCTCACGGTGGGTGCGATCTACGCCCTGGTCGCACTGGGTTTTTCCATCATCTACAACGCCAGCCAGGTCATCAACTTCGCCCAGGGCGAGTTCGTGATGATCGGCGGCATGGCCACGGTGTGGTTCGCGGCCGCCGGGGTGCCCTATGCCGCCGCGATCCCGCTGGCGGTCGCCGCTGCGGCAGCGGTGGGTCTCGCCCTGGAGAAGTTCGCGGTGGAGCCGGCGCGGGGCGCCTCGGTGGTGACGCTCATCATCATCACCATCGGCGCCTCGATCTTCCTGCGCGGCCTGGCGACCCTGATCTGGGACAAGCAGTTGCACGTGCTCAAGCCCTTTTCCGGGGATACGCCCATCGTGCTGGGCGGCGCGACCCTGCTGCCGCAGAGCCTGTGGGTGCTGGGCGTGAGCCTCGCGATCGTGCTCGCGCTCGCCTGGTTCTTCGGCCGCACGCTGCTCGGCAAGGCGATGCTCGCCACCTCGAACAACCGCCTGGCCGCCCAGCTCGCGGGCATCCGCGTGCGCCACGTGCTCGCGCTTGCCTTCGCCCTGTCCGCAGCCCTGGGCGCGATCGCCGGCATCCTGATCGCCCCGATCGCGTTCACCTCCTACGACGTCGGCGTGATGCTGGGCCTCAAGGGGTTCGCCGCGGCGATCCTCGGCGGCATGGGCAGCGGTGCAGGCGCCGTGGTCGGCGGCATCGTGCTGGGCATCGCCGAGACCATGAGCGCGGGCTACATCTCCTCGGCCTACAAGGACGCGATCGCGCTGCTCGCGATGCTTGCCGTGCTGTTCTTCCTGCCGAGCGGCCTGCTCGGGCGGCGCGGCACCGAACGCGTGTAGGCGTGGGAATGGCCGCGCGCTTCGCCACGCCGCGCGCCGGCGGCATGGCCGCGCTCGCTGCGCTGATCGCGCTCTTGCCGCTCGGCCTTCGCAACGACTACTTCTACGACGTCGCCATCCTGGTGGGGCTGAACGCCATCGTCTGCGTGGGTCTGAACCTGCTCGTCGGCTACGCCGGCCAGATCAGCCTGGGCCACGCCGGCTTCTTCGGCATCGGCGCCTACGGTTCGGCGATCCTCGCCACGCGCTACGGCTGGCCGCCCCTTGCCGCGATGCTGGCCGCGACCCTGGCTGCGGCCGCGATAGCCTTCGCCGTGGGCCGGCCCATCCTGCGACTGCGGGGTCACTATCTCGCCATGGCTACCCTGGCCCTGGGAGTCATCGTCTACATGGTGATCTCGACCGAGGACCGGTTCACCGGCGGCCCGGACGGCATGACGGTGGCGCCGCTGGCGATCGGGGGCTGGGCGCTGCGCGACCCCAGGCTCTGGTACTGGGTGGTCGGCGCCCTGCTGCTCGCCGCGGTCTGGTTCGCGCTCAACCTGATCGATTCCCCCACCGGACGCGCGCTTCGAGCGCTGCACGGCTCGGAGGTGGCGGCCGAGGTGGTGGGCGTGGACGCCACCCGCCACAAAGTGATGGTGTTCGTGGTGTCGGCGGTATACGCCTCGATCGCCGGCAGCCTGAATGCCCACTTCTCCGGCTTCATCACCCCGGCCAAGGTGACATTCCTGCACTCGATCGAGCTGGTCACGATGGTGGTGTTCGGCGGCATGGCCTCGACCTTCGGCGCGGTGGTGGGGGCGGCGGCGCTCACCACGCTGCCGCAGGTCCTGACCCCGCTGAAGGACTACGAGATGATGGTCCTCGGAGCGGTGATGATGGGCACCATGATCTTCATGCCGCGCGGGGTGGTTCCCAGCCTGCAGGCATTGCTCACGCGCCGGCGCGATGCGGCGGCGGCGGCCGCGGCACCGGCGCCTCGACCCGGGGACGGGCAATGAACTTCCTGGAGGTCGAGTCGCTCTCGAAGGTATTCGGCGGCGTGCACGCCGTCGAGGACCTCTCGTTCGATTTCCAGGCGGGCGCGGTCCACTCGATCATCGGACCGAACGGCGCCGGCAAGACGACGCTGCTCAACCTGCTGACCGGCATCTACTCGCCGTCGGCGGGCCGCATCCGATTCGAAGGGCAGGACCTCACCGGGCTCGCGCCGCACGAGTTCGCCCGCCGCGGCATCGCGCGCACCTTCCAGAACCTCCAGCTCTTCTTCAATATGAGCGCGCTGGAGAACGTCATGGTGGGCCGGCACCTGCACGAGCGCTGCGGCCTCGCCTCGGCGCTGCTGCGGTTTCCGCGCCTGTCGCGCGAGGAGCTCGCCTGCCGGGAGGAAGCGGCCGAACTGATGCGCTACGTCGGCCTGGCGCGCTATCTCGGGACGGCCGCCGATGCGATGCCCTACGGCGCGCTGAAACGCCTGGAGATCGCGCGCGCGCTCGCGACCCGGCCGCGGCTGCTGCTGCTCGACGAGCCGGCCGCCGGACTCAATCCGACCGAGGCTCTCGAACTGGACCAGCTGATCGGCAGGCTCACCGGGCGCGGGGTGACCGTGGTGCTGGTCGAGCACAACATGCACCTGGTGATGGGCGTGTCGGACCACATCCTGGTGCTCGACTACGGGCGCAAGCTCGCCGAAGGTCCGGCCGCGGCGGTGCGCGAGGATCCGCGCGTGATCGAAGCCTACCTGGGAAGCGCCGCGGCGGCCCGCAACCTGGGGGCAGCCGGCGCCGCGCCGCGTGCGGGGATCGGTCCGTGATGCTCGAAGTCGAAGGCCTGGCCTGCCGCTACGGTCGCATCCCGGCGCTCAAGGGTATCGACCTGCGCGTGGCGCAGGGCGAACTGGTGTCGCTGGTCGGTGCCAACGGCGCGGGCAAGACCACGCTGCTGCGCGCGCTCTCGGGGGTGCTCCCGACCTGGGCGGGGCAGGTGCGCTTCGAGGGGGCGGATATCACAGCGCTTGCGCCCGAGCGGCGCGTACGGCTGGGCATCGTGCAGGTGCCCGAGGGGCGGCAGGTATTCGGACCGCTCACGGTGGAGGACAACCTGCGCCTGGGCGGCTACCTGCGCAGGCGGGCCGAGGCCGGGCGCGCGCTGGAGCGGGTATACGCGATGTTTCCGGTGCTGCGCGGCAAGCGCAGCGAGCCGGCGGGCACGCTCTCGGGGGGCCAGCAGCAGATGCTCGCCATCGGCCGCGGACTGATGGCCGCGCCGCGGCTGCTGCTGCTCGACGAACCCAGCATGGGTCTTGCGCCCCGGCTGGTCGAGGAGATTTTCGCCTGCGTGCGCTCGCTCAAGGCCGAGGCCACCACGATCTTCCTCGTGGACCAGAACGCGCGCGCGGCGCTGGCGATCGCCGATCGCGCCTACGTGCTCGAGACCGGCCGAGTGGTGCTCGAGGGCAGCGGTCATGATCTGCTCAGCAACGACCAGGTGAGGGAAGCCTACCTGGGCCTGTAGGCGGTTCGTGCAGCCGGACGAATTGCCCTGGATCAAATCGGGATGCGCGCCCCGGTGCTGGAATACCGGCCGGCGACAGCACAGGAGGGAAGGACCATGAAGCCCCGCACGAGCACCCGGCGCAGGACGGCGAAGAAAGCCACGGCGCGCCGCTACCGATACGCACCCGAGGTCGAGACCCTGCCGCGCGAGAAGATCCGCGCGCTTCAGCTGCGGCGGCTGCGCGCGAGCCTGCGCAACGCCTACGACAACGTGCCCTTCCACCGCCAGCGCATGACGGCGGCCGGCTTCGAACCGGGGGACCTGAAGAGCCTCGGGGACCTCGAGGGGCTGCACTTCACGCTCAAGGCCGACATGATCGCCTGCTACCCTTTCGAGCTGTTCGCGCGGCCGCGCACCGAGCTGATCCGCCTGCACGCCTCCTCGGGCACCACCGGCAAGCCGACCGTGGCCGGCTACACGAGAAAGGACATCGATACCTGGTCTGACCTCATGGCGCGCTCCATGGCCTGCGCCGGCATCCGCCCGGGAGACGTCGTCCACAACGCCTACGGCTACGGGCTTTTCACCGGAGGCCTGGGGGTGCACTACGGCGGCGAGCGGCTGGGCGCAACGGTGGTGCCCATGTCCGGCGGCGGCACCGAGCGCCAGGTACTGCTGCTCAACGACTTCGGCGCGCGCGTGCTGACCTGCACCCCCTCCTACGCGCTGGCCATCGCGGAAGTCGCCGAGAAGCAGGGCGTGGACCTGCGCAAGTCGAAGCTCGAGATCGGCCTGTTCGGCGCCGAGCCCTGGAGCGAGTCCATGCGCCGCGAGATCCAGGTCCGCATGGGGCTGAGGGCGATGGACCTGTACGGCCTCTCGGAGATCCTGGGTCCGGGCGTGGCGTGCGAGTGCGAGGAGGCCCAGGCCGGCCTGCACGGCTGGGAGGACCACTTCGTGTTCGAGACCATCGATCCGCAGACCGGCAAGACGCTCGACTACGGCGAAACCGGCGAGATGGTCGTCACGACGCTCACCAAGGAAGCACTGCCGATGATCCGCTACCGCACCCGCGACATCACGCGCCTGTCCACCGAGCGCTGCGAATGCGGCCGCACGCACCTGCGCATCCTGCGCATCACCGGGCGCAACGACGACATGCTCATCATCCGCGGCGTGAACGTCTACCCGTCGCAGATCGAGGCGGCGCTGGTGGGCCTGCCGAACGTCGCGCCGCACTACCAGCTGGTGGTGGAGCGCCAGGGTACCCTCGACCACATGACCATCGAGATCGAGGTCGCGCCCGAAGTCCCGCACACCGCAGCGCTGCACGCCGAGGTCGCCACCGCGGTGCGGCACCACATCAAGTCGGCCGTGGGGGTGAGCGCCGAGGTGCTGGTGAAAGCGCCCGGTGAGATTCCGCGCTCGGCGGGCAAGGCGGTTCGGGTGCGCGACCTGCGGCCCAAGCTCATCTGAGCCCGGGGCGGGCAGCGGGATGGGCGATGCGGGCATGAACGGCGAACCCGCGGCGCTTGCGGTGAAGGCGCGCGTCGAGCGCATCCTGGCGCGCGACCCGTTCCCCAACACGCTCGGCATCCGCTGCATCGACGCCGGGACGGATCGCGCCGTGGTGCAGCTCGAGGTCGGCCCGGGCCACCTGAACTCCCACGGGAGCTGCCACGGAGGCCTGATCTTCGCCCTGGGCGACACCGCCTTCGGCCTCGCTTCGAACTCCCACGGTCCGGTGGCCGTCGGCATCGACGTGCACATCGCCTACCACGCCGCGGCAAGGCTCGGCGACCTGCTGATCGCCACCGCGACGCAAGTGCACCGAAACCGAAGACTTTGCACCTACCGTATCGAGATCAGCGCCGCGGGACGGGGACTGGTCGCGAGCTTCACCGGGACCGCTTATGTCACGGACCGGCCCAACGAAGTTGCGGCGGATACTCTGGGCGGCGGCACCGCGCGGGATTGAAATCCGCGAACAGGCACCACGGCGAGAGCGCAGCTTTTCCAGCGCGCGCAACAGCTCCAGATAGAACATGTACGGCGAGCCCTTGCCCCGGCGTCTCGATCACGCGGCGGACCGCAACCGGGCCGAACGTCCTAGCCGGACCCCCGGTTGAACCACGCGAGCGACAGCGCCGCCGCGAGGAGCACCAGCACGAGCGAGGCGGCGACAAACAGCGCGCTCACCTCGGTCTCGCGGCGCTCCAGCGCGAACTTGCTGGACAGGCTTGCGTAGATCTTCTTCAGGTCCTCGGCGGTGCCGGCGTGGAAGTACTCGCCGCCGGTCGCCTTGGCGATCGCCTTGAGCGTGGGCTCGTCCAGCCGCGCGAAGAACGACCAGCCGCCGAAGCCGATGTTCGCCCCTTCCGCCGTCCCGAATCCCACGGTGAACACCCGCACGCCGCGCTCGGCGGCCATCTTCGCCGCCTCCATCGGATCGGGGCCGGTGGTCCTGCGCCCGTCGGAAAGCAGCACGATGGCGCCCGAAGTGTAGGACCCCGGCGCTACCGGCTTGAAGTCCTGCTTCGGCGCCTTCTTCGCCTCCTCGCGCTGGCGCTCGAGCGGCCGCCCGCGCCGGCCGAAGCGCGAGAACTCATGGTCGTACACCATCGATTCCAGGTCGATGCCGGCATCCGGAAACAGCATCGCGAGCGACAGGATGAGGCCGCTCCCCGTGGCGGTGCCGCGCTGGAGCTGGAACCGGTCGATGGCGGCGATCATGTCGTCGCGGTTCTCGGTCGGCGTCTGCACCTGCAGCGCGGTGCCGGCGAACGAGACGATGCCCAGGCGCACGTTGCGCGGCAAGTCCTCGATGAAGGACTTCGCCGCCGCCTGCGCGGCGCTGATGCGGTCGGGCTCGACGTCGGTCGCCTGCATGCTGCGCGACACGTCCATCGCGAGGATGAGCGTCAGGTAGTCGGAGGGCAGCAGCATCACGGCGCTGGGGCGGGCGATGGCGAAGATCGCCGCGCTCATCGCTACGAGGAAGATCGCCGGCGGCAGGTGGCGGCGCAGCGCCTGGCCGCGGCCGAGCGAACCGCGCACCAGCATCAGGCTCGCGTAGTGAATCGCGGCCCGCTTCCTCCTGCGCAGCGCGTAGAGGTACGCGGCAACCAGCGCCGGCACGAACAGCAGCAGCCACAGGGCCTGCGGCCAGATGAATCGCATCCTCACTCCTGCGGTGCATGCGCCGCGCGCCTCGCTGCCGGCACAACGCCGGGGTCGGTCCGCCGGGCGCGCCGAGGCATTGCTTGCGACGCTCGCAGGCACTTTAGCATCGGACCGATCGCAGAATCCGGGCGCCCGGCGACCGTGATACCGTGCACCCTTGCTCCTGCCGTTGCACAATGGCGGCCCCCGCGGGGCGAGCCGTCGCAAGGCGGCGCGAGCGAGACGGCGAACACACACCCCTGGCTGGACGAAACACCGATGAGACGAGCCCCGCTGTATAGCCACGCCACCCGCTCGCAGGAGTCCGGCGAGCCCCCGCCGGCGGCCACCGCCAAGGCGCAGCGCGAGCCTGACGCGAAGCTGAAGGCGCACCCCCGCGCGACCGGCTTTCTGCGCCGTCACGAGCGCGCCCTCCTGTTCCTCGCGGGACTCGCCATCGCCCTCGCGGTGGTCCTGGGACGCGAGGCGCTGAAGCCCTTGCCCGAAGAACTCGCCCAGGAAGACATCGACGAGGCGGTGCTGCACACGCTGGTCACCAAGAACCTGCCCTCGCGCAGCGCGCGCGCGGCCGAAGCGGTGCGCCAGTCGCTGGTGCGGGTCAAGGGCTTCAGCGAGGAAGCCCTGGCCGAGAACGAGCCCGCGACCGTCCCGGAGGACGGCGGTTCCAGGCGCGGTCCGCGCGCGAAGGCCGGCAAGGGCGAGCGCGACGAGCATGCCGAGCGCAGCGTCGGCTCGGGCGTGGTGATCATCGACGACGGCACCATCCTCACCAACCTGCACGTGGTCGCCGGCGCCAGGCGCGTCACCGTCACCTTCCACGACGGGATGGAATCCGAGGCGGAGGTGGTGGGCATCAAGCCCGAGAACGATCTGGCGGTGCTCAAGGCGAAGAACATCCCGGATGACCTGCCCGCCGCGACGCTGGGCTCCAGCGCCCACCTGCGGCCGGGCGACGAGGTGGTTGCCGTGGGCTTTCCGTTCGGCATCGGGCCCTCGATATCCGCGGGCGTCGTCTCCGGCCTGAACCGCGAATTCCGCTCGCCGGAGGGCAAGCGCGTGCTGACCAACCTCATCCAGTTCGATGCCGCCGCCAACCCGGGCAACTCCGGCGGCCCGCTGGTGACCCTGACCGGGGAGGTGGTGGGCATCGTGACCGCGATACTCAACCCCACCGACGCGCGCACCTTCATCGGCATCGGCTTCGCGACCACCATCGAGAGCGCCGGCAGCGCCGTCGGCATCCCGCCGTTCTGACATCGCGCAGGCCGCGCGCGCGACCGCGAGGCGCCCGGGCGCTGAGCGGCGGCGCGCAGGGCGCGCTCACGCCGGAGAGGAACTTCATGCAGGCCGATCAGACTCCACGCACCGATACCCCCACCCTGATGCAGCGCGTGCTCTACGAGGTGAAGCGCGTGGTGGTCGGCCAGGACCACTTCCTCGAGCGGGTGCTGGTGGCGATCCTCGCTCGCGGCCATCTGCTGGTGGAAGGCGTGCCGGGTCTGGCCAAGACCCTCACCGTCAACACCCTGGCGCGCACCGTGCACGGCAGCTTCAAGCGCATCCAGTTCACGCCCGACCTGCTGCCCGCGGACCTGGTCGGCACCCGCATGTACAGCCAGAAGACCGGCGAAGTCAGCACCGCGCTCGGACCGGTGTTCGCCAACCTGCTGCTCGCCGACGAGATCAACCGGGCGCCCGCCAAGGTGCAGAGCGCGCTGCTGGAGGTGATGCAGGAGCACCAGGTCACGATCGCCGGCGAGACCCACCGCGTGCCCGAACCGTTCCTGGTGATGGCCACCCAGAACCCGATCGAGACCGAGGGCACCTACCCGCTGCCCGAGGCGCAGGTGGACCGGTTCATGATGAAGGTGCTGGTCGGCTATCCGAGCGAGGAGGAGGAGTTCGTCATCGTCGAGCGCGTCACTGGCGAGGAGACGGCGGTGGCTGCGGTCGCGACCACCGCGCAGCTCTCGGCGCTGCAGCGCGAGTGCCGCAGGACCTACGTCGATCCGGGCCTCATCCAGTACGCGGTGAAGCTGGTTTCGGCGACGCGTCACCCGGGCCGTTTCGGCCTCAAGGACCTGGAGCGCTACCTGGAGTTCGGCGCCAGCCCGCGCGGCACCATCCAGCTCATCGAGGGCGCGCGCGCCCTCGCCTTCCTGCGCGGGCGCCCGTACGCGCTGCCCGAGGACGTGATCGACCTGGTGCCCGACGTGCTGCGCCATCGCCTGGTGCTCTCGTACGAGGCGCTCGCCGAAGGGCAGACTCCGGAGCGGCTGATCATGCGCATCATGCAGGCGATACCCGCACCGGAGAAGCCGCTGGAGTCACACCTGCGGGTGGCGGCGGGCGCGCAGGCCGGCTAGCCATGGCGTGCGCGCGCCCGCAGTGCGGCCGGCCTCGTGTCCGGACACGAGTTGCCGGGAGCCTGGAGCCGACATGGCGCTGAACTTCGCCATCGGCGGCTGGCTGCGCCGGGCCGCGCCGCGCGCGCCGGAATCCGAGCCGCGGCCGCCGGATGAGCCTCGCCGCGCCGATGCGCAGGCCGTGCTGCGCCGCCTGGAATGGACCGTGATCCGCCGCCTGGACGGCCTGCTCCAGGGCGACTACCGGACGCTGTTCCGCGGCTTCGGCCTGGACCTCGCCGACCTGCGCGAGTACCAGCCGCACGACGACGTGCGCTATATCGACTGGAACGTCACCGCGCGGCTGCAGGTGCCGCACGTGCGCGAGTTCCAGGAGGATCGCGAGATCGCGGCCTGGTTCCTGCTCGATCTTTCCGGTTCGGTGGATTTCGGCTCGCAGGGCCAGCGCAAGCGCTCGGTGTCGGAGGAGTTCGTCGCGGTGCTGGCGCGCCTGCTGACCCGCTACGGCAACCGCGTCGGCGCGATCCTCTACCGCGAAGGCGCCGATCAGATGATCCCGGCGCGCGGCGGACGCCGCCAGGTGCTGCACCTGATGGAGCGCATGCGCCGCTTCGGGCAGGCGCGCGGCAGCGGGCGCGAGACCGACCTGGGCGAACTGATCGAGGCGGCGCACCGCTCGATCCGCAGGCGCTCGGTGGTATTCGTCGTGTCCGACTTCATCAGCCGCCCCGGTTGGGGCCGCCGGCTCGCGCTGCTCGCGCGGCGGCACGAGATCGTGGCGGTCCGGCTCTTCGATCCGCTGGAGATGGAGCTGCCCGACCTCGGCCTGGTGGTGCTGCAGGATGCGGAGACCGGAGAGCAGATGTTCGTGGACACCCACGACCAGGGGTTCCGCAGGCGCTTCGCCGAAGCCGCCACCCTGCGCGAGGCACAGCTGCGCGGTGCGCTCGCCGAGGCGGGCGTGGACTGCCTGGAACTGGCCACCGGAGAAGACATCGACCAGGCGATCCTGCGCTTCACCCGGCTGCGCAAGCAGCGCAGCCGGCTCGCCTCGGGCGGGGGCCTGCGCAAGGCACCGGCGCGATGAAAGCGGTATCGCAGCTGCTGTTCGTCACCTGGCCGGACCTGCTGTGGCTGCTGCTCGTGCTGCCGCTGCTTCTCGCCGGATACCTGCGCCACGTGCGGCGGCGCCAGAGGCAGGCGCGGCGCTTCGCGAGCCTCGCGAGCGTCGGTCCGGCGCTCGGCGCCCGGGCGCGGCACCTGCCGGCGGCGCTGTTGTTCCTCGGGGTGCTCGCGATGCTGCTCGCGCTCGCACGCCCGCAGGCGCTGGTGATGCTGCCGGCGCGCGCCGAGTCGGTGATCCTCGCCATGGATTCCTCGGGCAGCATGCGCGCCACCGATGTCCAGCCGGACCGCATCACCGCGGCGCAGAACGCGGCCAGGACCTTCGTCGAGGATCAGCCCAGCTCGGTAAAGATCGGCGTGGTGGCCATCGCCTCGACCGCCGCGGTGGTCCAGTCGCCCACGCAGAACCGCGAGGACCTGTACCGCGCGCTCGAGCGCCTGCAGCTGCAGCGCGGCACCGCGCTCGGCAGCGGCATCGTCATCGCGCTCGCGACGCTCTTGCCCGAAGCCGGGATCGACGTGAAAGAGCTGATCGGCGAAGGGCGCGGCGGGGCCGCGCCCCGCGAAGGCGAAGGTCCGCGCCCGATCGAGAAACGAACGGAAAAACCCAAGCCGCTGGAGGCGGGTTCGAACACCTCGGCGGCGATCGTGCTGCTCTCCGACGGCCAGAGCAATACCGGGCCCGACCCGATCAAGATGAGCCAGGTCGCGGCCGACCATGGCGTTCGCATCTTCACCGTGGGCATCGGCACCCCCGAGGGCACCACTCTCACGGCCAACGGCTGGTCGATGCGGGTGAAGCTCGACGAGGACGTGCTGAAGAAGATCGCCACGACCAGCGGCGGGGAGTACTTCCGCGCCGCGAACGCCCGGGAGCTGAAGAAGATCTACCAGTACCTGAGCGCGCGCCTCACCCTGGAGAAGATGCAGCAGACCGAGGTGACCGCGCTGTTCGCCGCGCTCGGCGCCGCCCTGGCGATGAGCGCGGCGTTGATTTCGCTGCTCTGGTTCAACCGGATTCTCTA